>CAKTUT010000158.1 GCA_934621665.1 uncultured Oscillospiraceae bacterium
AGGTTGCAGAGCTCTGCAACGCTGAGGCCATCTGCCGCTACGGCGATACTGTCGTGCTCGTCACGGCTGTCGCCTCTCCTCTGCCCAAGGCTGGTATCGACTATTTCCCGCTGACCATCGAGGTTGAAGAACGGATGTACGCTGTCGGCCGCATCCCCGGCAGCTTCAACCGCCGCGAGGGTCGTCCGTCCGAGCGCGGCATCCTCATCTCCCGTCTGATTGACCGTCCGATGCGCCCGCTGTTTGACGAAGAGCTGCGCAACGACGTCGTCCTGACCAACACCATTCTGGCGCAGGATTATGATAACCCCGTTGAGATCGTCGCCTCCATCGGCTCGTCTCTCGTCATCGCCTATTCCGACATTCCCTGGAACGGTCCGACCGCTACCACCAATGTCTGCTACCTCGACGGTAAATATATCGTCAACCCGTCTCAGGATCAGCGCAACGCCTGCCAGTGCTTCGTCACCATCGCCTCGACCCACGAGAAAGTCGTCATGATTGAGACCGAGGCCAAGGAAGTCAAGGAAGATATCCTGATGAACTGCATCGAGCTTGCGCACGAGACAAACATCAAGATCGTCGAGTTCATCAACCACATCGTCGAAACCATCGGCAAGCCGAAGTTCACGTTTGAAAAGGCAGCTGTCAACCACGAAATGCTGGATGATCTGTGCGAGTATGGCCTTGACAAGATTGCCTATGCACTCGACACCGACGACAAGAACGTCCGTGAAGCGCGCCTGACCGAGGCGGTTGTGGACTTCAAGGAAAAGTTCGGCGAAAAATACGCCGAGGATTGGGATGTTCAGATCGACGTCTGCCTGTACAAGATGCAGAAGAAGATCGTCAAGAAGTGGCTGCTTGAGGGCAAGCGCGTTGACGGCCGCGGCCCGGACGATATTCGTCCGCTGGACGCTGAGGTCGGTGTTCTGCCGCGTGTACACGGCTCTGGTCTGTTTACCCGCGGCCAGACGCAGGTTTTGTCGGTCTGCACGCTGAATACGCTGTCGGCTGCGCAGAAGCTCGACACCATTTATGACGAAACGGAAAAGCGTTATATTCACCACTACAATATGCCGCAGTGGTCTACTGGTGAAGCACGTGCGGCTCGCTCCACGTCCCGCCGCGAGGTTGGCCATGGCTCGCTCGCCGAAAAGGCGCTCGTGCCGGTCATTCCGTCGGTCGAGGAGTTCCCGTACTGCATCCGTGTGGTCTCTGAGGTTGTCTCGTCCAACGGCTCTACGTCGCAGGCCTCTATCTGCGGCTCTACGCTGGCACTGATGGATGCAGGCGTTCCCATCAAGCGTCCGGTCGCTGGTATCTCCTGCGGCCTGATCTCCGACAAGGAGACCGGTAAGTGGCGTACGTTCACTGACATTCAGGGCGTTGAGGACTTCCACGGCGAGATGGACTTTAAGGTTGCCGGTACGACCGAGGGCGTCACCGCCATCCAGATGGATCTGAAGAACGACGGCCTGACCATGGAGATCATCGCCGACGCGCTGGAACGCTGCCGCAAGGCTCGTCTTGAGATTCTCAACGAGGTCATGCTGCCCTGCATCGCAGAGCCGCGCGCGGAGGTTTCCGAGTTTGCACCCAAGATGCTGTCGATGAAGATCGACGTGGACAAGATCCGCGAGGTCATCGGCAAGGGCGGCTCGATGATCCAGAAGATTGTGGCCGAGTCTGGCGCACAGGTCGATATCGAGGATGACGGCACAATTCACATTGCTTCTCCCGACGGCGCTTCCTGCGAGATGGCCAAAAAGATGATTGAGGACATCTGCTTCGTGCCCGAGGTTGGCAAGCTGTACTATGGCAAGGTCGTCCGCATTCTGCCCATCGGCGCGTTTGTTGAACTCGCGCCCGGCAAGGACGGCATGATCCACATCTCCAAGCTGGAAAACCGCCGCGTGGAGAAGGTTGAGGACGTTTTGAATATCGGCGACATGACCTGGGTCAAGGTCACCGAGATCGACGAAAAGGGCCGCGTCAACCTGTCCCGCAAGGATGCGCTGAAAGAGCTGGCCGCAAAGGAACAGCAGTAATCACATGAATCAAAGCGCCGGAGCGATGCTCCGGCGCTTTTTCTCTCCCCGCAGGGGTGAACACGGCCGTCCAAGTGCACTGCCGCACCCTTGCGCCAAGGGTAAAGAAAGCCCCGCAGAGACAAAATCTCTGCGGGGCTTTGCATGCGCATTTTGTAAAGAGCGGTTGATTACTTGGCAAAGACTTTCTTCAGTCTTGCAAAGCGGGGCAGGCCGTCCTCTTTTTCCAGTTTCGTCTCACCCTGAATCAGCGGCAGTGCGTACTTGATGAACTCGTCGGTGACGTTGTTGCCCTCAGCGGTGATCCACTCTTTCGGGAACTTCTTCTCAAAGTTTGCAACGTCGGACAGGTTAAACAGCTTCGGCTCGCACTTGTAGCCGTTCGTGCGGTCGCAGGCAAAACCAACCATCTTGTCGGTCTCGCCGTTCAGCATGGCCTCAACCGCGGTCTTGCCGGACATGAACGACTCGTCGATGTCGGTCTGGGACGCGCAGTGCGCAGCGCAGCGCTGCAGCAAGCTCAGCTCGATGCCGCGAACCTTTGCGCCGGTCTTTTCTTTCATGATGTTCGCCAGCGTAGCGGCAAGACCGCCCAGCTGAGCATGGCCGAAGCCGTCGGTTGCGGCGGTCTTTGCCTCGGAGACAAAGCGGCCGTCGGCATAATGGATGCCCTCGGAGACAGCGACGATGCAGTTCTTGTTCTGGGCATAGCGCGCGGAGACGTCGGCGACAAACTTGTCCATGTCGAAATCGACCTCGGGCAGGTAGATGAAGTCGCAGCAGTTTTCCTTGGCGTTTGCCAGTGCGGCAGCAGCGGTCAGCCAGCCAGCATGACGACCCATGCACTCGATGATGGTAATCATGCCGGTGTCATAGACGTGTGCGTCGCGGGAAACTTCCATAACGGACGTTGCGATATACTTGGCGGCGGAGGCGTAGCCGGGGCAGTGATCCGTGCCGAACAGGTCGTTGTCAATCGTCTTGGGCACGCCCATCACGCGGCAGTCATAGCCGACCTTTTTCATATACTTGGAGATCTTGTTGCAGGTATCCATCGAGTCATTGCCGCCGTTATAGCAGAAATAACGCACGTCATACTTCTTGAAGATCTCAAGAATGCGCTTATAGTCGGTATCGTCCTCATCCGGATCTTTGATCTTGTAGCGGCAGGAGCCCAGTGCCGACGACGGCGTATAGGGCAGGCGGTCAAGCTCTGCACGATCCTCTTCGTCCATACAAAGCAGCTGGTCGTCCAGCACGCCCTTAATGCCATGATAGGCACCGTAGACCTTGGTGATGCAGTCAGAATCGAGCGCCGTGCGGATGACGCCGTAGGCCGATGCGTTGATGACGGACGACGGGCCGCCGGACTGGCCGATAATCAGCGCGCCTTTCAAAGTGTTAGACATAGTAATTCCTCCTAAATTCATGGAGCGGAACGCCCCATACAAAATCCAATCGTAAAAAATATATCACATCATGCGGAAAAAGTAAATTCTCTATTGCAAATAAACGCGGAATTTGCTAAAATATATTCGAAATTTTATGACAAGGAGATGTCATTATGCCTCTGGTAACTTCTACTGAAATGTTCAAGAAAGCTTATGACGGCGGCTACGCAATCGGCGCTTTCAACGTCAACAACATGGAAATCGTTCAGGGTATCACTGAAGCCTGCAAGGAGGAGCACGCTCCTGTTATTCTTCAGGTCTCCAAGGGTGCACGCGCCTATGCCAACCACACCTATCTGGTCAAGCTGGTTGAGGCTGCTGTCATCGAGTGCCCGGAAATCCCCATCGTTCTGCATCTGGATCACGGCCCCGACTTTGAAACCTGCAAGGCCTGCATCGACGGCGGCTTCACTTCCGTCATGATCGACGCTTCCTCCAAGCCCTTTGCCGAAAACATCGAGATCACCAAGAAAGTCGTCGAGTATGCTCATGACCACGGTGTTGTCGTTGAGGCGGAGCTTGGCACGCTGTCCGGCATTGAGGATGAGGTCAAGGTCGCCGCACACGAGGCTTCCTACACC
>CAKTUT010000159.1 GCA_934621665.1 uncultured Oscillospiraceae bacterium
ATCCGGATGCATTTGTACCGGTGGAGCTCCCGGCGTTGGAGCTGGCCGACTGCGATACGCCGCAGGCGTTGGCAGATCTAACTGCTGCGGTGAAAGCCTAGTTGAAGCGGACAGCTTCACCCCCCATTACTTTCGGCGGCGTTGCTTCGCAGACCTACTTTTTCTGTCTTGCCAGAAAAAGTAGGCAAAAAGAGGCGCAGGAAACATCAATTGGCGCGCTTGCGCGCGGAATATTCTGAACGCCCTATTCGGGCGCAAACTTGCAGCCGTTCTGATCATTTTCGGTGCTGGCAAAGGTACTACACCCGGTAGTCGGCAGCCAAAAGCAAATTTTGTTTCTGCTCTGTAGTCGGAATACCGTTTGTGGGGGCGGACAGGGTCGTCCACCCCTACAGGCCGCATTCCACAACAAAAAGGGAAGCATTGACACACCGTTCAAGCTAAAAGCGACGCAGATTACTCTGCGTCGTTTTCTTCTTTCAAATATACTTCTTCTGCCTGATGCAGCGCCTGCTCAAGTTTCATGCGCGCAGGCGCATTTTCTGCCGTCTGCGGGAGCAGATCCAGCGCATCTGACGCCGCGCCGCAGAGGATTGCATACATTTTCTGATAGTTTTCCATTTTGTTACCTCTCATGTTTCTAACATATTTTGAACATAATCTATTTATATCATAGTCTTTCGTTTCTTGCAAACATAAAATACGTTATGTGAGGTGATACTATGGCCGACAAAAAACTCATCATCAAGCCGAAGCGCCCTCGCGGCGAGGACGGCCACAAAACGTTCTCCATTCGCGTCCGCGACGACACGGTTGAGCATCTGGACTCGATTGCCGCCCAGACCGGCCGCAGCCGCAATGAGCTGATCAACCTGTTCCTTGATTTTGCGATTGAGAACTGTGAAATTGAGCAATAAAAATTCCCGGAAGCGCTGCTTCCGGGAATTTTTTGTACGTTTATTGCTTTTTCGCCGACAGGCGCTGTTCTTTTGTCTGGAAGAACTGCTCCATAACCGGGATGAACAGGAAGCAGACCAGTGCTGCCGTAAAGCCGCCGTTATACAGCAGGAAGCCGCCGTGCGTATACGGCACACTCGTCACAAGGCCATAGTGCAGCATACCGAATACGATACCGGCCAGCCAGCCGTAGCTGCCCGCCACCGGGCTCAAGCCGTTTGCAAAGCAGAGGCCGATGACAATCGCCTGCGCGTTGATCGCGGTTGTAAAGTCCGTTCCCAGCGCCGCGCAGAGCCCCTTGGTCAAGAACGACGCCGCCACATAGCCAACCATAATCGGCCAGACATTCAGCGGATGGCTGCCCTTAAAGCAGCAGCAGACCATGCAGAATACGCAGCCGAGTGTTGCTGCGTTCCAGTTCGCGCCAATCGCGTTATAATACAGCACGATGAACAGGCCATAGATGCCAAAGTTCAAAATGCCCGTGCCTGTGCCGTATTTTGCGCCGTAGTCTGCGGCAAAACCAGACTGTTTCAGCAGCGCGCCGTACTTTTTAAAGTCACCGCCCAGCAGCAGGCCAAGCACAATTGCAAGCAGAAACACAACGATGCAGAACACGTTTGTCACCAGCCAGTTGCCCTCGCCCGCGCCAACGCCTACGCCCTCGGGAAGTGCGCCGCCCAGCACGCGATAGAGCACCGCGCGCAGGAAAAACGCCACAAGGCCGATGGGAACAGCGGCAGAATAGAGGTCATAGCCCTTGTGCATTTTCGGGCTGTGTGCCAGTCCTGCCGGCAAAATCAGGCCAATCACGCTGCACACTGCCAGCGTAATCAGCGCGCCAAACAGCGTCACGCCGTGCGCATCCAGCCCCGGGTAGCGGATCAGCAGATCGGTCATGAGCGGCGCAATGCCGGTGGAAAACAGGAACACATTGCCCTGCGTGGCCGGATTGACCTTGCGCACCAGACAGAAAATCAGCGTTCCGGCAAAGCAGAACCAGATATTCAGCACCGTAATGCCCCAGAAGCAGAAGCCCGCCGTCAGGAAAAACGCCAGCACCGACACGCCGTCCGGCTTGCTGCCGGGAAGCGAGTAGATGGCTGCGCACACGGCGCACACAAGCGCCGCGTTTAAAAATGTACCCGCAAGGCCGCCGTTGGCCGCGTCAAAATAGCTGTTGGCCGACTGGTACGGCAGCACGCACAGCCGCCGCAGTCCTGCCAGCATCTCGCTGCGATCCGGCATAATGACCGCCGCAATCAGGCAGGCCAATGCGAACAGCCAGAACCAGAGCCGGATGGCCTGTTCCGGCTGTTTCAGTTTTTCTTTCATAAATTCTCGTCCCTCACTTGGATAAACGTCTGCCGCCGGGTTAGCGGCGGCAGAATACGGTTTCATTTCAGCTTACAGCGTACGCTCCGCAGCCTCAACCACATGGCCGATCAGCACAGACGTCGTAACCGAGCCGACGCCGCCGGGAACCGGCGTAATCGCACCGACAATCGGCTCAACCTCGGAGAACACCGCGTCGCCTGCGATGCCGCCCTTGCCGCCCTTGGCGTTGATTTTCTCGGGGTCCCAGTTGATCGAAACGTCGATGACAACCTGTCCCTCAGAGACATAGTCCTTTGTCAGACTGTTTAGAACGCCCGCCGCCGAGACCAGAATATCAGCCTTGCGCGCGATGCCGGCAACATCAACAGTCTTGGTGTGGCAGACGGTGACGGTTGCGTTCTTTGCCATCAGCATCATGGCCGCGGGCTTACCCACAACCAGCGAACGGCCGATGACAACGGCGTTCTTGCCCTTGCAGTCGATGCCGTAGTAGTCCAGAATCTCCATGCAGGCCTGCGGCGTGCAGGGCGCGAAGCCCAGCTTCTTGCCGGTAAACACGCCCGCGTTCGACAGGTCGGTCATGCAGTCAACGTCCTTGGCCGCAGACAGGCGATTGCAGATTTCGTCCTGATCCGCCTTGAGGTGCTTGGGCAGCGGGCGGAACATCAGGCAGCCGTGGATGGAATCGTCGGCGTTGATTGCGTCGATCTGCGCCAGCAGTGCTTCCTTGCTCACATCCTCCGGCAGGACAAACTTCACAACCTCCACGCCGATGAGTTCTGCACGAGCCGTCGCGCCCTTTTCGTAGGACAGGTCGGAGGGGTTCTCGCCGCAGCGGACGATTGCCAGCTTGGGGCTGACGCCCTTTTCCTTCAGCGCCGCAACGCGAGCCTGAAGCTTTTCATTCATCGCGGCGGTGACTTCCTTACCAAGTAACAGTTTTGCCATTTTTCTTTCCTCCCGCTTATTTAAAGAAGCCAGCCTTGACCGACTCAAAGATTTCGTCGGCAAGCTTGCCGTATTTGTCCAGCATGCCAAGGCACTTTGCGTTCATCTCTTCGGCAACCTCGCGGTTCTGAAGCGTTTTGGTGTTGATGAACACATTGAGCGATGCCGCCTGAAGCGCAGCCTTGACAATTGTTGCGCCGCAGCCTGCGTCAGAGACGGCAAGGCGTGAGCCCTTGGCCGCAAACACGGCGATGGCGTCGAGCGACTGGCAGCACAGCTCCATGATGTGCATCGGAACCTGGCAGGCCGTAATCGTAGCCTTTTCCATGATTTCGGGGCGGCTGGGGTCGTCCTTGGGGATGCCATAGGCTTTAGCCAGCGGGACAAAGCCCTCTGCATCGGCGGGCACCTGGTCGAGAAGCTCATTTTGCAGCGCGTCGCACTTGGCCTTGAGCGCAACGATCTCTTCTTCCACATCGGCATATTTCTTCTTGCCAACGGTCAGCGAGCCGACCATGTTGCCAAGCGCCGTGCCAAGCGCCGCGACAAGCGCCGACGCACCGCCGCCGCCGGGCGCGGGCTCGGAGGAAGCGAGAACCGTGACAAACTCACGGCAGGATTTTGTCGTCATATCCATGGATGTTTCTCCTATGTCTTTCAAAAATGAACAGGCAGGCGGCGGATATCCGCCGCCTGCCCTTGGGTG
>CAKTUT010000160.1 GCA_934621665.1 uncultured Oscillospiraceae bacterium
TGTTGTCCAGCATGGAGGAATCTGAGCCGTCCGTTTCCACGACCGGGTAGGCCCGGGAGATCTGCTCGCCGAGAACGCCGGACGCCATCGTCTCCTCGCGCGCAAACATCCGGTTGATATTGCCGCGGATGGTATTGATCTCGCCGTTGTGCAGGATGATGCGGTTCGGGTGCGCACGCTTCCACGAGGGCGTTGTGTTGGTGGAAAAGCGCGAGTGCACCAGCGCCAGCGCCGAGGTATACGTCTCATCCTGCAAATCCGGATAGAACTTCCGCAGCTGCCACACCAGAAACAGTCCCTTATAGACAATCGTCCGGCTGGACATGGAAACGACATACGTTCCCGACACCGAGTGCTCATATTCGCGCCGTGCCAGATACAGCCGCCGGTCAAAGTCCACGCCGCGCGCTGCATCGCCCGGCCGCGCAATAAAGCACTGCATGATATGCGGCATGGTGCTGCGCGCCTTTTCGCTTAAAATCTCCGGGCACACCGGCACATCGCGCCAGAACAGCAGTTCCAGCCCCGCGCGGCTGAGAATCATCTCCAAAAGCTTTCGGCTTCGCATCCGCTGTAACGGATCAGCCGGGAAAAAGATCATCGCTACGCCGTAATCGCCGCTTTCAGGAAGTGTTTTCCTCTCGCCGGCGGCCACGCGTGAAAACAGTTCGTGCGGAAGCTGCGTCATAATACCGACGCCGTCGCCGGTTGTGCCGTCAGCGTCCTTGCCGGTTCGATGTTCCAGTTTTTCTACAATTTTCAGCGCATCATCCACCGCCTTATGCGTTTTCAGTCCGCTAATATTAACAACCGCACCAATGCCGCAGGCATCGTGTTCCCCGTGTTCAAACAGCCGCCTCTGCTCCATCTGCTTCATGCGTTTTCTCCTCTCTATAGTGCATACATCCGAATGATCGTTTCCGCAATCTCCCGTTTTTTACGCAGCGATCCATCGCCGCTTTCTCAATCCAGCGGTGCCGACATTTCCGGCGCATCACACTGCCAGATCACAAGCGTCGGCACAAGCTGTGAAAGCAGCTCTTTGTGTCTGTGCACATGGATGGCACCTCTTTTGAGTGTTCTTCTGTAAAAAACATTTGTCTGCTTCTCGTAGAAATTAGAATTTATTTTAGCGAGTTGTTTCAGTGATGTCAACAATTTTCTGATATCGTTTTTATAAATTTTGCTGAATCCGGCGATAAGAAAAACAAATACCGTTTTTTTGAAGCAGCGCTTGACTTTTGCAGCAGACAAGCGTATAATGCGCACAAACAAGCGGCTTGGAAATGCTTTTCCGGCTCACATGGAAACGAAAAACGGCAAAGGCGTCGTGCAGATGGGTTCTGTGCGCGCCTTTGCCGCTTTTATTTTGGAAAGTGAGGATTTTCTTATGCAAACTGTATCGGATTTTTTTGGCTGCCATGTATTCAGTGAGGCTGTAATGAAGCAAAAGCTCCCGAAAGCCGTATTCAAGGACGTCTATGCCGCGATTCACGAGGGCAAGCGGCTTGATCTCGCCGCGGCCAACGTCGTAGCGAACTCCATGAAAGACTGGGCAATCGAGCTTGGCGCAACGCATTTTACACACTGGTTTCAGCCCATGACGGGCATTACGGCGGAAAAGCATGACTCATTTATTTCCCCAACTGCCGACGGCAGTGTGATTATGGAATTCTCTGGCAAGGAACTCATTCAGGGTGAGCCGGATGCCTCCAGCTTCCCCTCTGGCGGTCTGCGCGCCACGTTTGAAGCGCGCGGCTATACTGCATGGGATCCGACCTCGTTCGCATTTGTCAAAGATAAGGTTCTGTATATTCCAACCGCATTCTGCTCCTATGGCGGCGAGGCGCTCGACAAAAAGACGCCGCTGCTGCGCTCTATGCAGGCAATCAATAAGCAAGGGCTGCGCATTTTAAAGCTCTTCGGACACGACGAGATCAAAGCTGTGCGCACAACCGTTGGCCCGGAGCAGGAGTATTTTCTGGTTGATGAAGCGCTCTACAACGCCAGAAAGGATTTGATCTATACTGGCCGGACGCTTTTCGGCAGCAAGCCGCCCAAAGGTCAGGAGCTGGACGACCATTACTTCGGCACGATCAAACCGCGCGTAGCGGCGTTTATGCAGGAACTGGACGAGGAGCTTTGGAAGCTTGGCGTGCTGTCCAAAACCGAGCACAACGAGGTCGCACCCGCACAGCATGAGCTTGCGCCTGTTTTCACAACCACGAATATTGCCGCCGATCACAACCAGCTGACCATGGAGCTGATGCAGAAAATTGCGAAAAAGCATGGCATGGTCTGTCTTTTGCATGAAAAGCCGTTTGCGGGCGTCAATGGCTCCGGCAAGCACAACAACTGGTCGATTTCAACCGACGAGGGCGTCAATCTGCTTGAGCCCGGCGAAACGCCAAGCGAGAACGCGCAGTTTCTGCTGTTCCTCTGCTCCGTTATTCAGGCTGTTGACGACTATCAGGATCTGCTGCGTATCTCTGTCGCTTCCGCCGGCAATGACCACCGTCTGGGCGCGAATGAGGCGCCGCCCGCCGTTGTGTCAATGTTCCTTGGCACAGAGCTGACCGGGATTCTGGATGCCATCGAATCCGATATGGCCTATGACGCAAAGGAAAAAGAGCTGCTGAAGATTGGTGTTCATGTCCTCCCAAAGTTTCCAAAAGACACAACTGACCGTAACCGCACCTCGCCTTTCGCCTTTACCGGAAACAAGTTTGAGTTCCGTATGCTTGGCTCTGCCGCGTCTATTTCCGACGCAAACGTGGTGCTGAACACCGCCGTTGCCGAATCTCTGCGGCAGTATGCCGACGTGCTGGAGAACGCAGCGGATTTTGAGTCCGCTCTGCACGACCTGATCCGCGATACCATCCGCGCGCACAAGCGCATCATCTTCAACGGCAACGGCTATGACGCAAGCTGGCTGACAGAGGCCGAAAAGCGTGGGCTGCTCAACCTCAAGACAACGCCCGACTGCGTCCCCTACCTGCTGAGAGAAAAGAACATTCAACTCTTTACAACTCACAAGGTCTACAGCGAGGCCGAGCTGCACGCCCGCTATGAAATTATGCTGGAAAACTACAGCAAGGTTCTGCGCATTGAGGCGCTCACGATGCTGGAGATGGTAAACACAGATATTTTGCCTGCTGTCTCCGATTATACAGCGAAGCTCGTGCGAACCGCCAACGATAAAAAAGCACTGCTGGGCAGTACCGCCGGCAGCTACGAGCAAAAGACTGCTGCCCGCCTGTCCGTGCTGACTGAAACCGCCAGCGAAGATGCGGCAAAGCTTGATGACGCCCTGCTGCGTGCCGGCGAAACTGCCGATGCAGCGTCAGAAGCAAAGTTCTATCAGGCAGAGGTGTTCAAAGACATGGCTGAGCTGCGGCTGGCTGTTGATGAGATGGAAACACTCACTGCCCACAGCTGCTGGCCGTATCCGTCCTACGGCGATCTGCTGTTCAGTGTCCGCTGAAGCATCCACTGATGCATTTCGCATAGAGACGTCTTTTGCACTTTCAACCCTGCGAGAAAACGGAGTCCTGCGCATCTGCACAGGACTCCGTCATTCTGTTGTGGACAATGCTTTTCATTGCCATTGAGCGATTTTCCGTCAACTTTTCTGGTTTGCATCCGTCGGATAAGTTTTCTATTTTCAACAGGAAGCTAACTACAATGGATAAAATCAAAGCTGTACAGTATGGCTGCGAAAAAATGAGCAAATACACGCTTTTCTAGCGGAACGCGTTTCCGTCCTCATCCAACACCTCCACGCGGTGTACAACGGAAAAATCCGGTTTTATCTCCGGCAGATGTGTTTCAATCGCTGCTACCAGCAGTTGCGGGTTCAGACCAGGATTCTGCGCCTGGACTGTTACATCCATGCACAGCTCCTGCAGCGAAAGCCTGCGCAGCTGCATTGAAA
>CAKTUT010000161.1 GCA_934621665.1 uncultured Oscillospiraceae bacterium
TTTTCCAGCAGCTTGCCGCCGGCGAAGCCGCTCGGCCAGCCGTTTTCGTCGTAGCACCAAGCCTGCATCCCGCGCTTCTTCGCTTCATCGACGGAAGCCTCCACCGCGCGGAACCACTCCTCGCTCAGATACTCGGTTTCAAGTCCGCCCCGCGCGTGCATAAAGAATCCGCCCATGCCCGCGTCCTGCATCGCGCCGATCTGCCGCCGCAGCTCGCCCGGCTCTAATTTGTCGTTCCAGCTCCAAAACGGAATGGGGCGGTAGGATACCGGAATCGAATTTATTATTTTCATTGTAATAGACTCCTTTGTATTTGCGCAATCCAAGCGGTTTACACGGTACAATAAAATCGCAGCGCTTGAATGCGGTTTGCAATCGCTGAATCTTTTAACGCCGGTTTTTCGCTTGACACACCCAACTGCGCCAGGTGCTCCGGCTGCTTAAAAAATATCACAAGAGGCATCCTGCTTTCAATATAATTTTTAAAATTCAAAGTTATTTTGAAAAAATCCAAGTTCGATTTCAGTGCTGTTGATCATGTCGGCTGACAGTGCAGTTTCCATCTGCTGACATTGACTTTTTCGCAGCTTCGCGTATAATCATGCTGTTATAAATTTTAGCAGGCAAGCGCTGCGCGCGTTGACCTGCCATCTTTTTGTTCTGACAGGAGTGACGCTTTTGCTGAGAAAACAGAAAAAATCAGGCGGCTTTACGCTGATGGAAATGCTGATTGTCGTGGCGATTATCGCCGTTCTGGTGGCCATCGCCATTCCCACGTTTACTGCCTCCCTGCACAAAGCACGTGTGGCCGCCGACTGGGCAAACCTCCGCGCGTATTACGCCGAATTGCAGGCAGATTTGCTGACAACCGGAGAATATCGGGATAATATCCCAGACATGGGTAGTATTAACGGTCAATACACAAAAACATCAATTACATTTCTCAATGGTCAACAGGTCAAGTTGCAAGCTGGAAAATATATGATTATAAAGCCGGATCCATCTACCGGTGATCAAGATACAGGATATCAGATTCACTACGTCTGTAATAAGTACTTGAATAATCCACTTGGAAACAAAGATGAATTTTATAAATGCCAGCTTATACTCGGCGCATCCGGCTAATCCTGCATCCTCGCCCGCTTCCGATTTGGACGCGGGCGTTTCTTTTGCCCATTCGCTGGTATATTTTTCTTGCATTCAGCCAGCCGCTATGATAATATGTGAGTATACTCACAACTAAAGTTTTCAGGAGGTCATTATGCCCATGCGCGGAAAGCAGCCAAGCGGGCTGCTGACACAACAAAAGATGCTGCGCAGCGCCGTTGCACTGTTTCTGGAAAAGGGCTATGAGCGCACCACCACCGCCGAAATTGCGCGCGCGGCCGGGATGACGCCAAGCGCCTTTTTCCGCGCCTATCCCAGCAAGGAGGCGCTGCTTTTGGAGCTGGTACAGCGGATGTTTGCCGGTCAGTTTGCGCTGGCCGGACGCTTTGCCGGGACAGACGACCCGGTGATGCTCTATGCGGTGGAGACGGCGCTGCAAATGCAGATTGCCGAGCTGTCTGAGCCGCTGCGCGACCTGTATGTCACAGGCTATTCCCTGCCCAGCACCACGCGCTATATCTATCGCTCCACCGCCGCACGCCTACAGCCGATTTTCGGCGTGTACTGGCCGGAAGCCGAGCCAAAGGACTTCTATGAGCTCGACATCGCCTCAGCCAGCGTCATGCGCGGCTTTATGGCCGTGCCGTGCGACGTATATTTTACCATGGAGCGGAAGCTGCGGCGGTTTCTTGACTGTACGCTGCGGCTCTACCGCGTCCCGCCCGAAAAAAGCGCCGCCATTGCCGACACCATTGCAAAAATGGATCTGCGTGAAGCGGCAGAGGGCATTATTCGTGAAACGGTGCGCCGTGCAGAGGACGGTACGTTGACGCAGCCGGTTCACTTACCATAAACCGCTTTTCCCAAACCATGCAAGATACGGAGGAAAGAGAAATGAAGAAAAATGGTGGATTTCAATCATACTGGCTGGCGCTTGCACTGGCAGTTCTTGTGCCGCTGGCGCTGCGCACCACCGCAAGCGCAGATACAGCTGGCGTTTTGTACATCGGATCAGCCCCAATCAGTGATGTGTCACAGGGGGCGGCCGTTTCCACTGGCGAGTGGGAATTTTCCCCGGCACGCGGCGATACCCCTGCCACGCTGACGCTCAACAATCTGACACTGAACGGCACAAACTATCACAAAATGTCAAACAACGAAGCCGCCTATATCTACACAACAATTCCAAACCTGCGCATTGTGGTAAACGGCACGTGTACGCTTGGCGACGACAGTCAGGTTAAGCACCTATACGATAAAGATGCTACTGACACTAATCGCACCACCTTTGGCATTTACAGCGGCGGAAGCTCTCCGACTACGAGGCTGACCATCGCCGGTCAAACCAGCAATTCCAAGCTTGTCATCAAAACGGTCGATTACTCAATCCGCGCCGCGTTTTTGCTTGTTTCGAACGACACCAAAATTGAAGCCACCAGCGGCATACGCGGCATTTATCTTGGTGGACTGACCATGAACACCGGCAGTGATTTCAGCGTCACCTCCGGCACAAAATATGATTACTCCTATACCGTCAACTGCGGCGGCGAAACGCTGATCAACACCGGCGCAAAGCTGACTGTCAACTCTAAATCCTGCTACACCAAACCATATAGTCCCATCGCTTTTCGTGGAGAAAAGGTTCAAGTGAACGGCACGCTGATCGCTTCCTGTACCGGCCAAACAGACGCGTCGGACGGCTGCCGGGGTATCGCAATCAAAGTGAGTAATTTTCTTCAGATTGGCGATGGCGGTAAGGTGTATGCAGAATCTTCCGGCAAGGGCAAAAATGGCGTCAGCGACGGCGAACAGGCTATCTGGGCAAAAACGCTGACCATCGCTGCCGACGGCTATCTGTATGCCAAGACGAACAACAGCGCCTACAGTGCAGTCCATGCAGGGACGCTGAACACTTCCCTCCAAAATAACAACGTTTCGTGTATCACAAAGCCGGAAAAGTCAAGCGTGCAGGGCGGCCATATCTATGGCACTGATCCACAGGACTCTACCACGCTTGCAACCGAGGTTGAGATCAAGGGCTTGAAGCAGTGTACGCTCTATCTTCGCACAATTCCCTTTGGTTCTGGTACCTACTTGTATGTTCATTCCTATGTTGAGAACAGCAATCGCGGTAATTTCTACAGCTCAATTGACGGATTAAATCTTTCCAGTGGGGAAAACAATCTTCCCCGCTACGATTACCAGCTTTTCAAAGATATTGTCGTATCAGGAGCTCCAGGATATCGGAAAACTGCGCTGGTTCTGGACAACATCATTGTAGAGCCCGGTCATACGTGGATTACCGTCAAACCAAACATGACTCTGAATCTCTATTTGAGCGGACTGAACTATATCGACTCCGGTTCAGCGCCTGCCATCCGCGTGGAATCCGGCGCAACGCTGAACATCATCGGCAACAGTGACGACGCGGCGCTCACGCTCGTCTCCTCCGGCGGGACTGCCATCTCAAACAGCGGCACGGTGAACATCTCCAAGGGTGTACTTGCCGCAACCAGGGATCAATCCGCGACGCGCGCCGATCTGCAAGGTAACTACAACATCTCCGGCGGCTATATCCACGCCAATATCAACGGCGCACTGACCATGTCGGGCGGCACGCTGAACGGCGGCTATACCGGCTCTGCCGTGACGCTGACCGGTGGCAACTTCAACTACATCGGCAACAGCGTCAACTTCTCCGTCAATGACGGCAGCGGCACAAGCCTCTACCGCACGCGCGCCAAGCTGTATCAGGGAACAGTAGCCAACAACACCAGCATCCGCACGTTCCAGT
>CAKTUT010000162.1 GCA_934621665.1 uncultured Oscillospiraceae bacterium
GCCATATCCGGGCGGCGCAGCGCTGGACAAGGCGGCGCAGACGGGAGATGACGCGAAATATCCCATGCCGCACAGCCATGTTGCGGGAAATGAGCTGGATATGTCGTTTTCGGGCTTGAAAACCGCGGCGGTGAATCTGATTCACAATGCGGAGCAAAAGAGTGAGACGCTTGATATTCCGTCGCTTTGTGCATCATTTTCCAAGGCGGTCAGCGATACGCTTGTGCCGCGTACCATGCTGGCGCTGCGGCAGACTGGCTATCGAAAGCTTGCAATTGCTGGCGGTGTGGCAGCAAACTCGCGCATCCGCGGCGATTTTGAGTGCGCGTGCGCCAAAGAGGGAATCACGCTCTACCGGCCGCCGCTGAAGCTCTGCGGTGACAACGGTGCAATGATTGGCGCGCAGGCGTACTATGAATATCTGGCGGGAAAGCGCGCCGGACAGGATCTCAACGCCTATGCATCGCGCTCAATTGAGATTGGATAACGTCGCAGCTCCGGCAATTCCGGAGCTGCGCTTTTGTAATTAGGTAAGAAAATGAAATGCTACGGATCTTGCATAAAAGTTGTTATGTAAATCAAATTCACGCATTTATGAACGAAAGAACTTCGTTTACAATCCATCCAGAAAAAAGAAATTTCGCGATTTTCAATTGAAGTACAGCATTTAAGATGGTGTTGATAAACCTGTTGACAATGTGGATAAGTCGTGCAGGAAGCAATTCTCGTTATGATTATGGTGAACGGAAGAGCACGCGGATGGAAAACAACGGTTCAAATCCAGCTGGATTTGTGTACTTTGCAAATGCGAACGCATGTGCTATACTAAATGGCATAGATGATGCGGCGTGTCCATATGCTTTTGCGAGGTGAGAGCATGACCAGAACGCAGAAGCTGATTTTGATGGCCACGCTGTTTATCGGCGCGTTTTTTACGTGTATCCATGCTGTGAACCGCTGGTATGTGGCAGTGCAGACTGCACAGTTAGCGCAGGCGCCGGTGACGGTTGTGATTGACGCAGGACACGGCGGCGAGGATGGCGGCGCGTCCGCACATGACGGAACGAAAGAGAGCCAGCTGAATCTGGAGATTGCAATGCGTGTGCGGGATCTGCTTGCATTGGCGGGCGTGCAGACACGCATGATCCGCGAAAGCGACGTTGCAGTTTATACAGGCGAATGCCGCACGATTTCGGAGAAAAAAGTATCCGACCTGAAAAGCCGCGTCAAAATGGTGACGCAGACGAATCATGCGCTGCTCCTGAGCATCCATCAAAATTTTTTTGAACAGAACAAATATCATGGTGCGCAGGTGTTCTATGCCAAAACGGACGGCAGTGAGCAGCTGGCGCAGGGAATACAGAACGCGCTGCGCGCGGGTGTTGATCCGGACAATCACCGGCAGATCAAGCAGTCAAGGTCAGTCTATCTGATGGAGCACGTTGATTGTACGGCGGTTCTTGTGGAATGCGGTTTTTTGTCAAATCCGCAAGAGGCAGAGCGGCTGAAGCAGGGCGATTACCAGCGCAAGCTGACTGCCGCGATCTGCGGTGCGCTGATTGTGTATCTTGGTGAAGAGGGAAGTACGAATGAAGTCTAAAACGGTATTTTACTGTAAGAACTGCGGCAATGAGACGCCGCGCTGGCAGGGACAGTGCCCGGCCTGCGGCGCTTGGAATTCTATTGTGGAATTTGAGCAGAAGTCCCCAAGCAACACAAAGACAGGCGTTTTGCGCGCAGCAGCCGGTCGCGCCGCGCCGCGCCGTCTGCGCGAGGTGGAAAGTGGAGCGGAGATTCGCTTTTCAACCGGCCTTGGTGAGCTTGACCGGGTACTTGGCGGCGGCGGTGTGCGTGGATCGCTGATTCTGGTTGGCGGCGCGCCGGGCATCGGCAAATCGACGTTGCTGCTGCAAATCTGTTCGTATCTTGGCCGGTCACTGAAAATTCTCTATGTCTCCGGCGAGGAGAGCGAACGTCAGATCAAAATGCGCGCGGAGCGTCTGGCGGTTGACAGCGAGAATCTGCTGGTGCTGTCGGAAACGGATATCGGCGCAATTTTGGAGGCCGTAAATGAGGTTCAGCCGGACATCCTGATTGCCGACTCCATCCAGACGCTCTATAACCCCGACTCACCGTCCACGCCTGGCAGCGTCAGTCAGGTCAAGGAATGCACCATGGCGCTGATGCAGCTGGCAAAGGGGAGCGGTATAACGGTTTTTGTGGTCGGTCACGTCAACAAGGAGGGCGCAATCGCTGGACCTAAGGTTCTGGAGCATATGGTGGACTGTGTGCTCTACTTTGAAGGTGAGCAGGCGAACAATTACCGCATTCTCCGCGCGGCAAAGAACCGTTTCGGCTCTACAAACGAAATCGGGGTGTTTGAGATGGTGGAGCACGGCCTTGCCGAAGTGCCGAACCCATCGGAAATGCTTCTGGCCGGACGGCCAAAGGGCGCACCGGGCACGTGCGTCGCGTGCGCTATGGAGGGTACGCGCCCGGTTTTGGCCGAGGTGCAGGTGCTGGTGGCACGGACAAGCTTCAATGTTCCGCGCCGGACGACCGACGGCTTTGATTTTAACCGCGCGAATCTGCTGCTTGCCGTGGCAGAAAAACGCGGGGGGCTGTCGATTGGCATGTGTGACGCGTATATCAATGTCATTGGCGGCTTACAGTTGGACGAGCCGGCGGCAGACCTTGCACTGATTCTGGCAGCAGCCTCCAGCCACCGAGACAAGCCAATTGACAGCACGACAACGGCGATTGGGGAAGTTGGCCTGACGGGCGAGGTTCGCTCTGTCACGGCGCTTCAGCAGCGCCTGAGCGAGGCTGCACGCCTTGGCTTTACGCGCTGCATCATTCCGCGCCATGGAACGGAGCAGATCAGCGCGCCAAACGGCATGGAGCTGCTGCGCGTGCGCAACATCCGCGAGGCAATTGAGGTTGCGTTATAGATACAGTTACAATACAGTCAGAGGAGACGGTTAGAATGGATGCACGGGCTTTATTGGATGCGCTCCATGTGGCGGAACGGCTAAAGGATGAGACGCGGCACTGCTACACATCAAAGGGGCGCCGTGAGAGCGTTGCGGAGCACAGCTGGCGCATTGCACTGATGGCATTTTGGGTGGCGGATGAGTTCCCACAACTGGACATGAACAAAGTGATCCGGATGTGCCTGATTCACGACCTGGGCGAGTGCTTTACCGGTGACATTCCAAGCTTTTTAAAGACGGCGGCTGATGAGGAAAAGGAATCAAGCGAGCTGGAAGCATGGGTTCGCTCGCTGCCAGAGCCGGTCAGCGGGGAAATGCGTGCACTATATGCCGAGATGGACGCACTGCAAACGCCAGAGGCAAAGCTCTATAAGTCGCTGGACAAGCTGGAGGCGGTGATTCAGCACAATGAGTCGCCAATCGACACGTGGGAGTCGAACGAATACAAGCTGAATTTGACGTATGCAAATGACATAGTCCAGTTCTCTGACTACCTGAAAACACTTCGTGCGGAGATGAAAAAAGACACCGAGGCAAAAATTGCCGCGGCAGAGCAGTAATGTTGAATACACGGATAACCGCGCCGGGACTTTGTCTCAGCGCGGTCTGTTTCACTTGACAAGGATAAGCACAAAAAACGGACGATGCCGAAGCATCGCCCGTTTTTGTTTTGAAAGCTAAGAGCCTGAATTATTTGTCGTACATTTCGACCAGCTTGAGCAGATGCTCGTAGCGCTCCTTGGCGTTTTCCTCGTTCTTTGCAAACAGAACGGTAGCACGCTCCGGGAACTCGCGGGTCAGACGGCTGTAACGAGCCTCGTTCATCAGGAATTCCTGATAGCCGCCGGCGGGAGCCTTGGAGTCCAGCGTGAACTTCTTCTCCGCAGCCGG
>CAKTUT010000163.1 GCA_934621665.1 uncultured Oscillospiraceae bacterium
GCGGCTCAGCGGCTGAGAATAAAGGAGAATTTGAACATGAAATATGTCTGCGATATCTGCGGCTATGTCTATGACCCCGAGCTCGGCGATCCCGATAACGGCGTAGCCCCCGGCACACCGTGGGAAGAAGTTCCTGAGGATTGGGTCTGCCCGCTCTGCGGCGTCGGCAAAGACCAGTTCAGCCCAGAGGAATAACGATAAACCAAAAGCCGCCGGCTACAAAGTCGGCGGTTTTGTCTTATCGTTTTTGTTGATTACCGCGCCCTCGCCCGCAGTGTATTCGGCGCGCCGCTGTCTGAAAATTGTCGATTCCGCCCATTTGCATGACGTGTTTCATCCGTGGTATACTAAAAGCAATCAAAATCACACAGGAGGAATTACAAATGAACGAATACGAAGTTTTGATCGAGACGATCAATCCCTGCGGCGGCGAAGCGCACAGCAATAAGGAGTTTAAGGAAATTGAGGCCGAAAGCCCCGAGGCCTGGCTGCGCGAAAACGGCCGCTACCCGGTTCTGGACAGCGGCAAAAATCTCTCCGGCGACGTGGTCATCACCACCGGCGATGGCAAGGGCACTATGGTGCGGTATACGTTTACAGCCTAGGGTATATCTGAAAACTCCAAACGCACCCGGACAGCGAGTTTTTTTTGCGGTGTGCCGCGCCATTTTTTCCTTGAAATACGTCAGTATTCCTGCGGAAAAATGTCTTGCTCAACGCAAAAATCCCTCGCTGCCGGTCACATCATGCGTTTTCAGATACACCCTAAGAAAATTGTTTCAAAATTCAAAAATTGAAACGCACCTGCGTATTTGTCGGGAAACCTCCGGCGAATGCGCAGGTGCATTTTGATTCGTATGGCAGTCGATTCGCCTGTGTTCTTCTGCGGCAGCAGCTTCCGTTGGGAGAGTTGTACCTATACGGGATGCAAAAAATCGAGGACATGGGCGGACGGTGTCTGTCCCTGCAAATGCCAAAAAGAACCGGGGCGGGGAGACACCGCGTCCCGGTTCTTCTGCCGGCAAAACGGCAGGCGGCGCTTGTGCCGTGCCTGCGCCGGCCGCCGCATGGAGCGCCTCATCGCCCGAAATCCGTCGCCGCCGCTCCGGCATAGCGCGGCGTTCACGCCGTCCGGCACTGGACATGCGATTTGCGTCAGAATTTTTCCGGGGTTCGTCGCGGCAAAGAGCCTGTCCGCGGCGGTGGGTGCGGCCTTTTCCCGCCGCACCTCCAGATCAGTGGCAGTCTGCGGTTATGGAAACAGGACGCGTCCTAAGGAGGATGCTCCACAGGTAGTTTACCCGGCACGCGCAAGATCACACGCGTCATTTTTCACCAATTCTGAAAAATTTCACCGTATTTGAACAAGGATAAGCTCTCGCCTTTTTTGAACGGATATGCTATAATGAATCAACTTGATAAACTGCCAAACAGGAGCACGATATATGATGGAACAGAATATACCACAGCAGGAGCTGCAAGAGCTGGAGAACCTGGAGGAATTTCAGGAGGAAGAAAAGCTGGAGGAGTGCCGCCTTTGCTCTGAAGAGATATTTGACGGTAAAATTCTGCACGTGTTCAAGGACACCGTCCGCCTGCCGGACGGCGCGGAGGGAACACGCGAATATCTGCGCCATGTAGGCGCAGTATGCGTACTGCCGCTGCTGGACGACGGCTGCGCGCTGATGGAGCGGCAGTACCGCTATCCGGTCGGTCAGGTGTTGACCGAGATTCCGGCGGGCAAGCTCAACGACAAGTCAGAGGATCATCTTCTGGCGGCACAGCGTGAGCTGTGCGAGGAGACCGGCGCGGTGGCAGACAAATGGACAAGCCTTGGCATCTTCTATCCCGCATGTGCCTACTCCGATGAGGCAATCGAGATGTATCTGGCGGAGAATATCCATTTTACAAATCGCCATCTTGACAGCGATGAATTTTTAAATGTGACGCGCATTCCGCTGGATGAGCTGGCACAGGATGTGATGGACGGGAAAATTCCAGACGCCAAAACACAGATTGCCGTATTAAAGGCCTATTTGCTGAAAAACGCACAGACTGGCGCTGCTGTGCCCAGGACATCTGTGTAAACATAAATAAACGAATATCTGCATAGGCGGCGCTGCACGCAAAACCGGTGCGCACCGCCGCACCTTACAAGGAGGAACGCGTATGAAACCGAAAAGAAGCCTGCGCCGCACCCTTGCAGCGCTTATGGCTGCGGCAGTTTTGACCGCACCGGTGTTTGCAGCCGGAAAAACAGACGATACGCCCGTGGATGCGCCGCAGGCGGAGATGACACTGACCGACGTTACAACGGGCGACTGGTTCTATGAAAGCGTCATGGCCGTGCTGAATGCCGGCGTGATGAAACCGGTCACGAAAACGGAATTTGCCCCCGCGCTGGACGCTTCGCGCGGTGAGATCATCACGGCGATCTGGCGCATTGCAGGCAGTCCCGGGGCAACGAGTGAGACGAACTTTACCGATCTGCCGGAGGACGAGGACGCGTGTGCAGCCATCCGCTGGGCAACGCAGCACAAAATTCTGCGCGGCTATGCCGACAAGACCGTGCGCCCCGACGCAGCTGTGACGCGCGAGGAGCTGGCAGTTTTGCTGTACGGCTTTGCGAAGTTCTGCGGCGTGGGTATTCAGGGCGACAACGCCGCAGCATTTGGTTCGAAAAATCAGCGCACAGCCTGGCCGCTTTCCTATGCCGACAGCGATGACATCAGTGACTGGGCGTATGAGGCCGTGTGCTGGTGCGATCTGGCGGGCATTCTGCGCGGTGACAGCACTGGCTTCCACCCTGCCGGAACGACGACACGCGCCCAGCTTGCCACCGTTGTAAACCGCCTTTCCGATTCGGTTTGGGCGCCACGCGCGTGACCAATATGCCAAATTCTGTGATTTTTCTGCAAAATGCTCAAAGTTCAACAAAAAACGCGCATTTTTTCTGTTTAGTTCGCCATTTTTTACCATTCGACCAGCTTCGACAAACTTTCTGCCCGCTTCAAGGTATGATGTGGTTGTACAGAACACAACAACTTGTACTGCGCAGAAAGGAAGCATACCATATGCAGAACATCACAAAAGAATATCTTGTTCTCTTCACCGCCGTAACGGAGGCAGAGGAGGCACTGCAATCCATACGTGAAAAGCTGATTGCAGCACAGCAGCTGGCCGAAGAGCTTTATCTTGCAGGCAGCGAGGATGAGACGGAGAAAGCCGCCTCGTAACACAAGAACAACAGCGCCCGCGCGGAGTTCCGCGCGGGCGCTGCTGCGTTAAGCGCAGGCAGAAGGCATCGTAAGACTGCGCAGGCGTTCGGCACGGTTCGCATTTTTTCTGGACTTTAGGAAACTTTTGGAGTATGCTGTAAGCTGTTAGGCTTGTATCTGAAGACTCTCAACACACCCGGACAGCAGGTCTTTTTGCGGCGCGTCGCGCCATTTTTCCTTGAAATACGCCAGTATTCCTATGAAAAATGTCTTGCTCAACACAAAAATCCCTCGCTGCCGGTCACATCATGCGTTTTCAGATACGCCCTAAGAGAATTGGAGGAAACTACATATGAAAAAACGGCTGCGCGTTCTTGCGATAATTCTGATGACATTTCTTTTCGGCGGACTATTTGCGGCGGGGAGCTCCGCTTCTGCCGCGTCAGCATCCAACGCACTACCCTACTACATCATGGTGAACCGGAAAACGAACACCGTGACAGTGTACACGCAGGACGAGGCCGGACATTATACCGTTCCCTACAAGGCAATGATCTGTTCCACCGGACGGCAGGGTCACGCCACGCCGCTTGGCAGCTTTACGATCACAAGCGTTAAGAAAGACTGGTGTTTGATGATGGACGGCACGTACGGCCAGTATTCGA
>CAKTUT010000164.1 GCA_934621665.1 uncultured Oscillospiraceae bacterium
CGGCGCAGGCGGCAAAATTCTATGGCTGGACGGTTGTCTCGTGCGCAAAGGACGGCGCAATTCGCACGCCAGAGGACATTCACGAAGAAGTTTATGGACTGGTAAAACAGTGTTTGGAGGATAAGACATGAAAGCTGTTATGCTGCTTGGAACGGGCTTTGAGCCGCTGGAGGCGGTTGCGCCGTGTGATATTCTGCGCCGTGGCGGCGTGGAGGTGACGCTGGCGTCGATTGGCGAGCGTTTGGTCAGCGCCGGTCACGGCATTCGCATCGAGGCCGACTGCACGCTTGACGAGGTGGATGCGCAAGCGCAAGATATGATTATCCTGCCGGGTGGTCTTGGCGGCGTGGAAGCAATTCTTGCTTCTGAAAAAGCGTTGGCGCTTGTAAAGCAGATGCATGAAAGCGGCAAATATGTCGCCGCCATCTGCGCCGCGCCGACAATTCTGGCAAAGCTGGGAATCACCAATGGTAAAAAAGCCACGTGCTATCCCGGCATGCAGACGCAGATGGGCAGCGCGCAGATGCAGCCGTGCGGCACGGTGCGCGATGGACGCGTCTTGACGGGACGCGCGGCGGGCTCTGCCGAGGAATTTGGACTGATGCTGCTGGCGGCGCTGATGGGCGAGCAGACCGCGGAAAAGGTTGCAAGTGCAATTGTATATTCCCGCTGAGACGGGGAATGGAGGAAACAATGTCCGACCAGAAAAATCACGATGACGAACTGAATGTGGAGCTTTCGGAGGAAGAACGTGCGGCACTGGAGAGCATGTCGCTGGACGAGCTTTTGGAGAGTACCAAGGAGGATCTCGCGCGTGTGGATGCGCTGATGGGCGCGGACGGCGAGGCCGATGGGGACGGCGGAGCGGATGTTCCGCCAGACGGCATGCAGACAGGTACGCTTCCGCCGTTTGAGCCGGAGCTTCCAAGCGAGTATGCCGATCTGACGACGGATGAGGAGACGGCGCAGGAGGAAGAGGCGCCGGAGCAGGCAAAGCCGCGCCTTGCACCGGGGCTGAAAACACTTTTATATGTGTGCTGCGTGCTGGCGGCATCGGTGCTGCTGGCTGTGGGTGCGTGGGTGTGCGCCGACGATGTGCTGGCGCTGACGAAGCCGGACCGCGAGGTCAACGTCACCATCAGTGACAACGAGTCGATTGCGCAGATTACGTCAGACCTCAAGAGCAAGGGACTGATTCAGCACGAATGGCTGTTCAAGTTCTACTGCCTCTATTCCCACGCGGAAAACAAAATCGAGCCGGGCACGTATACGCTCAACAATCTCTATGACTACCACGCCCTGGTCAGCGCGATGCGCGCTGGCTCGGAGGAACGCGCCAGCGTCCAGATCACGATCCCCGAGGGCTATGAGTGCGACGATGTTTTCGCCGAGCTTGCCGATAAGGGCGTGTGCACGGCGGAGGAGCTGGAAAAGGCGGCGGCTGAGCATGAATTTGACTATGATTTCCTGGCGGAGCTTCCGTATGGCGATGCGCACCGGCTGGAGGGATATCTGTTCCCGGATACGTATCAGTTCTATGTCGGCGACGACGCGGTGAATGTGCTGGACAAGTTCCTGCGGAACTTTGACAGGAAGCTGACACCGGAGCTGCGCGCCGTGGTTGACGATGTAAACGACATGATGGCAAAGAAGATGGAGCAGAATGGCTTCACGGAGACGGAAATTGCAAACAGCAAGCTGACGCTGCACGATATCATCATTGTGGCCTCGCTTGTGGAAAAGGAGACGGCGAAAACGTCGGAGAGCGCGAATATTGCCTCGGTCATTTACAACCGCCTTTGCAGCAAGCTCTATCCGTGTCTGCAAATCGACGCGACGATTCAGTATGTTCTGCCGGAGCGCAAGGAAATCCTGTCGAATGCAGATAAGGCGTATATGAGTCCGTACAACACCTACACGAATGCGGGACTCCCGGCAGGACCGATTGCAAATCCGGGCATCAACTCCATCCGCGCGGCGCTGTATCCGGCGGATACCGATTACTATTTCTATGCGCTGGGCAAGGACGGCGTACACGTATTCTCCCGGACGTATTATGAGCATCAGGAGGTTCTGGGCGAGGGCGATGAGTAAGAACAGAAAAAAGCCGGAGCTTCTTGCTCCGGCGGGGGATATGGAAAAGCTGAAAATGGCTGTCTTATACGGCGCGGATGCCGTGTATCTGGCCGGAACAAGCTTCGGTATGCGCTCATTTGCGGGAAATTTTACGCCGGAGGAGCTGCCGGAGGCTGTGCGCTATGCGCACAGCCATGGCGTGCGCGTGCATGCGGCGGTCAATACCATGCCGCGCGGCGATGAGGTTGTGCATCTGCCGGAATACCTGCGCCAGCTGGACTCGGCGGGTGTGGACGCACTGATTCTGGCAGATCTTGGCGTATTTACCATGGCGGGGAAATACGCGCCGAACTGTGAGCGGCACGTGTCCACGCAGCAGTCCATTGCGAACGCACCCTGTGCCGCGGCGTGGCATTCGCTCGGCGCGCAGCGCGTGGTGCTGGCACGGGAGCTTTCGCTGGAGGAAATCCGCGTGATCCGTGAAAATACACCGTCGGCGCTGGAGATTGAGACGTTTGGCCATGGCGCAATGTGTGTGTCGTATTCGGGACGGTGCCTGTTGTCCAACTATATGACCGGCCGCGACTCCAACCGCGGCGCGTGCGCGCAGCCGTGCCGCTATCAGTATGCGCTGATGGAGGAAAAGCGACCCGGCGAATATTTCCCGGTATTTGAGGACGAAAAGGGCACGTATATTATGAACTCCCGCGATATGTGCATGATCGACCATCTGGACGATCTGATGGATGCAGGTGTGGACTGCCTGAAGATTGAGGGGCGTGCGAAATCGGCCTATTATGCCGCAATTGTTACGGGCGCGTACCGCCATGTGCTGGATGATGTGGCGGCTGGCCGCATGCCTGACCCCGTTTGGCGCGACGAGGTAGAGCACGTGTCGCACCGGCGCTATTCCACTGGCTTTTACTATGGCGAGCCGGGGCAGTATACCGAAAGCTCACGATATATCCGTGAATGGCAGATCTGCGCCGTGGTGGAAAGCTGTGATGAGGAAGGAAATGCCGTTTTGAGTCTGCGCAACAAGTTCCGTACCGGCGATGCGCTGGAGCTTGTCGGCCCGGATTTAAAGCCGTTTTCGTGGACGGCGGGCGAGATGGAGGACATGGACAGTGCACCGCTTTCTGAACCGCGCACGCCGCAGATGCGCTTTCGGGCAAAGCTTCCGCGCTGTGTGCCGGAACTGTCATTTGTGCGCCACGCCGTGGAGCTCTCGGCAACATAAACGTCAAAAGATGCACAATGCCGCCGCTTTCGATGAAAGCGGCGGCACGTTTATGTTTTCGGCATTGTCAGCTTGTAACTCCGGTCGATCATTTCCTCCACCACGTCGTCGGGTACGTCAGAGCCGATGCGAATGGAGTTCCAGTGGTTCTTGTTCATGTGATAGGCAGGCGTAACGCCGTCAAACAGCTGACGCAGAAGCTCGGCGCGTGCCGGCTCACACTTGACGTTGACAAACAGGCCGCCGCGTTCAAAGAGAAACGCAAACGTCTTTTTGTTTTTCAGATGGCGCATGGCTGTCCAGCAATCCGCTTCGCCGGCCTCGCCGAACGGATAATCCTCATAAGCATCCGGAAACGTAAGACAGTATGCAATCAGCTCCTGACGTGTCATGATGCTGCCTCCATATGATGATTTTCTGCGGTCTGCTGCGCGTGCTTTTTGCAGATGCGGCTGTAGATCAGAAGCCCAACGCCGCTGATGGCAAGCGTGACGGCAAAGACGATGGCGGCAAACAGATACTGCTTTGTGCCAAGCGCGCTTCCACCAAGC
>CAKTUT010000165.1 GCA_934621665.1 uncultured Oscillospiraceae bacterium
GCAGCCTTTTTCAAACGCGAACCCAGCGAAGCGGATCGCGTTTGAGAGCTTGTCAAAAATACTTTTTTGACAAGCTCGGAAGCCCATCACACCGTGATGGGCTTCCTGTTTCTTTGATTATTTCAGATGTTTCAGCCTGTTTTCCATGTAGTCGTGCGCTGCGGTTTCCAGCCGGTCGTCCAGCGGCGCAAGCTCAGCCTTGCCGTATTTGTGCGCCAGCGCCGTTTTCAGAATATGATCGCACAGAACTGGATTTTTCGGCAGCAGACAGCCATGCGAATAGCTGGCAAACACGTTCAGATATCGCGCGCCGGCGGTTTTATCCTCACCGTTGTTGCCGTAGCCCTCCAGAACTTGACCCATCGGCTTCACGCCGCTTCCGAGATACGTTTTTCCGGAGTGGTTCTCAAAGCCGACCACATTCAGTCCCGGAAGCTCGTCGCACGTGAACATATAATTGCCGATCATGCGCTTTTCGCCGCCGATGGTATACAGGTCAAGTGCGCCGGTAAAGTCGCACTGCACGCCGTCCCATGTTTTATAATACTGTCCCAGCATCTGATAGCCGCCGCAGATGGCAAGGAACGTCTTGCCGTCGGCAATGGCGGACTTGATCTGCTGTGTCTTGTCGCCGGCGAGGTCGGCAAGCAGCACTGCCTGCTCAAAATCCTGACCGCCGCCGATGAAGAACAGATCATGCGCCGCCGCATCCAGCTTTTCACCGATCGGTACGCCGGTCACGGTAACGTCAATCCCGCGCCAGCACAGGCGCTGCTCCATGCAGAGAATATTTCCGCGGTCGCCGTAGAGATTCAGCACATCCGGGTAGAGGTGACAGATTTTCAGTTCCATATGCCGCTCTCCTTATTCCCAGTAGTTCTTATAGCCATAGGCCTTGCTGATGGTGCTGCGCAGCGCCAGCATTGCCGTATATGTCGGCATGACATAGACCGGCTTTCCGAGCGCGGCTGCATTTCGAATCAGCGACAGATAGTCCTTGTTGACGCGCAGACGATCGGTAGGGAAGCCAGCGTATTTAAAGCGCAGCGCCATATCCTCCGCGCGGCGGCCGGACACGTCGATAGACACAATCTGATCGCCCATGGCCGTCAGCCGCTCAAAGTCCACGTCCCAGATCCAGCTGACGTCGCGTCCGTCCTGCGTGCGGTCGTTGAGGCACGCGACAAACGTGAACGGCTCTTTGATCTGCGTCAGAAAGTTGAGCACCTGATTGCAGCCAGCCGGGTTCTTAATCAGAATCATGCGCACTTCCACGCCATCAATCTGGAATTTTTCCATCCGGCCAAAGCCGCAGGCGAACGACGAAAGCGATTTTACCGTCACGCTGGGATCGAGCCCCATCAGCTGGCCTGCTGCCATGGCAGCGCAGGCGTTATAAATATTGTAGCCGCCGGGGAGGCTGATCTTGGCCGGATATTCGCTTTCACCGATGCGGAACACGACCTCTGAGTGCTCCTGATCGTTCACGTCGATGCGGGTGACGGCGATTTCCGGCTCGGGGCGCGAATAGCCGCAGCTGGGGCAGTGATACTTGCCCAGATGGCCATAGGTGACGTAGTCATACACATATTCGTGCTTGCAGCGGATACAGTAGGGCGCGTCCGACAGCTCGCTGACGCGTTCGCGATAGATCGGCGTATTGACGCCGTAGAACACCGCGCGGTTTTTGACTGTCCCGGCAAGCGATGTGCACAGCGAGTCGTCGGCGTTCAACGCCAGCACTGCATTCGGGCTGTTTTCAATACCGAGACGGATGTTGTCCAGCGTGTGTGTCACCTCGCCGTAGCGGTCAAGCTGATCGCGGAATACGTTTGTCACTACGATCACCTTTGGGTTGACATACTTTGCAATAAACTTAAAAGCTGCCTCGTCCGCCTCAATCAGCGCATGCGTATAACGGCATTTGCCGCCGTTCGTGGAGTGGACGGCAAATTCAGCGGTTACGCCGCTGAGCAGGTTTGCACCCGACTTGTTGGCAAAAAAAGAAATTCCAGCGTCCTGCCACGACTGCTCGATCATACGGGATGTCGTGGTTTTGCCGTTGGTGCCCGTGACGATCACGGTCGTCACGTTTTTTGCCAGCACGCCAAGCAGATTGGGGCAGAGCTTCAGCGCAATCCGCCCCGGTAGATCCGTTCCGCCTCGGCCAAGCAGCCGGATCAGGCTGCGGCTGAGCTTGCAGGAAACGACTGCGAGTGTTGTTCTGATATTCATGCACCTGTTATAGCACAAACGCGAGCTTTTTACAACAATGCTTCAAAATAAATACAAATAGTTACGAATGATTTACAAAAAACTATTGCCGAGCTTTGCATCGTGTGCTATACTAAATACAATACTGACAAAAGCGGACAAATTTCGTAAGTGCGCACGGCTGCGCCGCACCTGACTGGGGCGGCAGAGACCGGGCAGTAAGGAGGAATTGCAATGAAGAAAACGTGCCGCGCCGTAACTGCGCTGCTGCTCTGCGCGGTTTTGATGGCGGGCTCTGTTACGGGCGTGCTGGCTGTGACGTGCAGCAGCTACAGCAGCTGGTTTGAGCCAAATTACACCGAAATGAATCAGCTGAGCCTGATCCCCGATTCGTTCGCCGGGTATGACCTGCGCAAGAATATCACGCGCGGCGAGATGGCGACGCTGGCGGTTCACGCCTATAATCTGATTACAAAAAATACAGTCGATCCCTCGCGTACCGACTATTTTTCCGATACCAGCGACAATATTATTGTGCAGGCGTATGAGCTCGGTATTGTCGGCGGCTATCCCGACGGCACGTTCCGTCCAAATCAGAAGCTGACGCGACAGGAGTTTTTCCAGATCATCCGCAATTTCTGCAACGCTGCCGCCTATCATCCTACGTCCGACTCGGCGAGTCTTTCCGGTTTTGTTGACGCGTCAGCCGTCGCCGACTGGGCGCTGGATGCGACAAAGGTCTGCGTCAAGAATAAATACGTCGGCGGTACAAGCACGGATGGCGGCCTTGCGCTCAAGCCCGGCGACTACACCTCCCGCGAGGAGGCCATGGCTATGTTCCTGCGCTGCTATAAGGGGCTGAACGAGTATTACTACTATCAGGTTCTGAGTGCGAACGTTGTGGAGGACACCGGCAACGTCACCGTGACGGATACCAACCAGACGCTCTATGTCAAGGCCTCCACACTGAATGTGCGCAGCAGCTGGAGTACGAGCGGCTCTGTGATCGGTACGCTCAACTATGGCGACAGCGTCACCGTAACCGGCACGTGCAGCAACGACTGGCGGCGCATCAGCTATAACGGCACAACGGGTTATGTCTCCGGTGCATATCTTTCGGATGAAAAGGTAGATGCAAGCACGTATGACCCATCTACGGCCATCACAACCGGCTCGGCCACGGCAATCGAAATTGCGAACTTTGCCTATTCGTTTGTTGGCTATAATTACGTCTATGGCGGCGCATCGCCGTCGGCGGGCTTTGACTGCTCCGGTCTTATGTACTACGTGCTGACGCAGTACGGCTACAGCATGAACCGCGTGGCGGACGACCAGATGAAGCAGGGCTCTGCGGTTGACCGTGCGAATCTTCAGGTCGGCGACCTTGTGTTCTTTGGCTATAACGGCTATGCAAACCACGTTGGTATGTACATCGGCAACGGCAACTTTGTCCACGCTTCAACACCGTCCACTGGCGTGCGTGTCAACTCGCTGAATGAGACGTATTACAATACGCGCTACATTGGTGCACGGCGCATCATCGGGTAAAGATCAGAGCTTCATTCAAAAAATCAGGACGCTTCCGCGTCCTGATTTTTTGTTCGCCGCTGTTTTTGCCGAAAGGAATAAATTTTCTATTTCACT
>CAKTUT010000166.1 GCA_934621665.1 uncultured Oscillospiraceae bacterium
CTGTTATAGGATATACGCGTCCGCAGAGCCGCATGACAGCAACCGGATGGCAACTCTGAAAATTACATCCGCGTACTTGAAAAAAATGCCGGAGCGCAAAAGGCGCTCCGGCATCGTTTTAATAGTCAATCTCCTGATTGGCTGGCGTTTCCAGCAGTTCGGGATTTTCCAGCAGCTTTTTCAGCAGCTTGATTGTTTTGGAGTAGTAATAGCCGTCAGCCAGACGTTCGTCAATCGTCAGACCGAGATCGAGCATTTCATGCATCTCATACGTGCCATCGGGCTGATACACCGGACGCATTGATTTTTCGCCGATGATGCAGAAGATGGAACAGGTGCCCCAGTTGGTCAGATGGTGATAGCCGCTGTGCAGCTTGATTGAACCGAGATTGGAAAGCACAACTGTGCAGTAATAGGGGTCGGTCTCAATGATACTGGAAGGAATCCAACCGTGGACATCCAGACGTGTCAGAATCCACACCAGGAACTTACCGAGCCAACGCGGCATACGGTTAAAAAAGTTCATGCTGTCAGTAGAGGAGTCTACCTTGTGCTGATCGCGGCAATCCATAATCTGGTGGCGCAAATCCTCATGAATGGTATCCACGGTGCTGTCATCCTTGGCGTGGATTACCGCGAGCGCCTCTGCGGCCTCGTCCGCAAATTGCTTTTTTACAACAAATGATGCGCTGACCTCATTGCGCTGATAGAAATTCTTGTTTGCAATAAAGCGGTTCATCTTTGGGCGAAGCGTGATGGTTTTAATCAGTGCCGCAACAATCAGATGAAAGATTGTGTAGCGAAATTCCGCCTCAGTTGCATTCTTGTGTTCAAGATACGCGTTAATGTTTGTCAGATCGACCGTTTCTGAGATGTACGCTTCGTTGTCGCACCGGCTGGGATAAATCAGCGGGGTGATAAAATGCATCCCGTCGAGATCACGCAGGAGCTTGCCGTCTTTGCGGTCGCCAAAGCGGCGCTTTGTTTTTTCCATAACTTCCACACACCTTTTTTGTTCGTCACAGCCCGCAGGGCGCGCTGTGCGAGACTGGTGTTTTTCGCCAATCCTGCGTCATTATAGCAAAGGAAGTTGTGAAATGCAAGGATTTGAATCAATTTTAAGAAGAAAACGGCGAATACGAAATCAGAATTTCAGCTTTGATAGGGGATTTGCCTCTGCGGCAATTCTCAGCTCCGTGCTCTCCACGTGCGTATAGATTTGAGTGGTATTCAGGTTCTCGTGCCCGAGAACCTCCTGAAGTGTTTTTAAGTCCACACCGTTTGACAGCATCAGCGTTGCGGCGGTATGGCGCAGCTTATGTGCAGAAAACTGCGTTGGGTCAATGCCGGCTTTCAGTAAGTGCTTTTTGACGAGCCGGTGAACTGCAGTGACGCTGATCCGGTTTTTATCGCGAGAGCCGAAAAGTGCACGGTTGTCCGATAAAACGATTTTGTTGCGTTCGGCGAGGTAATTATCAATCGCTTTGCGGCAGGAGATACCCATGTAGACGATACGCTCCTTGTTGCCTTTGCCGACAACGCGGATGCGATCTTCATAGACATCAGTCAGATTCAGGCCCACAAGCTCGGAACGGCGAATGCCACAGTTGAGAAAAATCATTAAAATTGCAAAATCGCGCGTCTTATTTGGTCCAGAAACCGATTGTAAAAGCTTTTTCGATTCCTCCAGCGTCAGGTATTTCGGTAAACTTTTACGGATTCGAGGGAATTCCATGTCCTTGACCGGATTTTCAGAGATTTGCTTTGTGGTGGTGCTCAGATACTGATAAAACGATTTGATAGCAGAGAGCTTACGTGCACGTGCCGCAGCACCGATGCCGTGGTCACCGGATTCGTTCGTCTCGCGGTCATTCGCAAGATACGACAAAAAATCAAAAACCTCAGTGGATGTGATGCTGCGTACAAACGAAAGGTCGAGGTCTTTGATCGGAATATCTTCCAGTGGTGTGTTATATGGAAGCTCTTCACGCATCAGGCGCACATAGCGCAAAAACATTCGCAAATCCAGATAGTATTCCGACACGGTTTTTTTTGACTGCCCCTTGACCGTTTCGTGATAAGATAAAAATTCGCGCAATACCGGCGGGCATTCTTGCATTCGATCCATAATAACCTCCAATCCAAAGCTGACCGTGGTCAGAACCACTGCGATGCTTGGTCGATAGTTGTATTATAGCAGATTTTAGCTCATAACGCAACAAAATTTTTATTTTGTTGCGTTATGAAATGGCTAAATAAAAAGGCTAATGAATAGCCGTTCCCTAACGGCGGCATTTTTAAGGAATGAAAATTTTATGCCTCAACAAAATATAATGTTTTGCTGTGCTCACTCGTCCTAACATTTCAGCGGGTGGTCAGAGACGCGCCGCAGGACGCGTCTCTGATTTTCGCATTTACCAGATCACATAGATCATCCGATAGGTAAAGCGCTTCAGCGGCGACTTCGTCTGCCGCAGGATTTGCGTCAAACGTTGGGACTCGGCAATCATAGGCGCGAGTTCGTCTAATTTCAGCTTGTGCTGGCTGAATTTTGCGCGCTGCGCAAGTTCTGTCAGACTTTCTTCAACAGGCTCACCTGCTAACTTTGCAAGACGCAGAATATGACGGTACAGCATCACCGCGCGCCGGTTTGGATTGCCAGACGAAAGCTGCATCTTTCTGGCACTGAGGATAAAGATGCGGTACACAAACCAGAGTGCGGCAAGCACCAGAACGCACCAGATGATTGACCAAATGCGCGAATTTGTTGCCCTTCTCCCCTCTTCCGACGGAAGCACTGGCTTGCTGGCAGAGGTATCTTCTGATGGAGATTGATTATTTTGCTCGCTTTCACCCGAACTTGGCATCTGATCCGGTGTATTTTCGTCTGCGCCTGGATTCTGCTGTGAAGAATCCGGCTGCGGCTCTTGCGTGTCCGTGTCTGGTACGTCCGGTTCATCACCAGTTGCGTCTGTGCCGGTATCCGATGGCGTTGCCTCCATGGCCTGCCAGCCAAGTCCGCTGACATAGTACTCCACCCACGCGTGCGCCGTGTCTTCCGTTACCTGCGACCACTCCCCGGCCGCCGCCGTGGCCATGTAGCCGGTCACATAGCGTGCGGGAATGCCAAAATAGCGCAGAATCATTGTGGCCGCCGTTGCAAAATGTACGCAGTAGCCGGTATCACTCTCCAGCAGGAACCACGATACAAAATCCTCATTCGATGGTGCTTTCGGCGTATCAAGACTGTATTGCTTGCTTTCGCGCAGCGTCTGCACCAGGGAAAATGCGGCAGCATATGATGCCGAAGCTGCGGCCGGGTTTTGCGCGATGTACGACGAAACCGCCGCTCGCGTTTCGTCCGGCATATCCAGATAGTGCTCGTGCGCAAATGCTTCCTGCCCTGCGCCATAGCTGCCGCTTGGGTTGTAAAATATAGAATAGTCGGTTGCCTGAAGTGTATTTTTTACATACGCATCGCCGTAAATTTCAGTGCTTGCCGGAAGTGCCGTGGCGTAATATGGAACGTAAAGCACGGACGATTTCATATTCGTCCGGATTTCCAACAGTGGCGCATCGCTTCCGTAACCGCTCAAAAAGTCATCGGCAGAAAAATCGTCCGTATCATAGCTTTCCGATTCTAACGCTTTCCACTGATTATCCGCATATGTTGCCATGGAGCTGGCACGCAGATAAATCGTTCCGCTGTTCTGTGCGTAGATCTGCATGACACTGCGGCCGGTTTTGCGCTGCGGCCCAATTTTAGACAGGTCAACGTGCTTGACGCTGGAGTCCCAGCTATATGAGCCAAGTGTGCTCGGCGTAAACGGTGAGACAAATTCCATCT
>CAKTUT010000167.1 GCA_934621665.1 uncultured Oscillospiraceae bacterium
TTCCAGTACTGCGTGCCGATATAGCCACAGGTACGGCGTGCAACGTTCATCTTCGACTGGTCGGTGTTGCCGCACTGCGGGCACGTCCAGACGAGCTTGCCGTCTGCGTCCTCGCGGATTTCAATCTCGCCGTCAAAGCCGCACACCTGGCAGTAATCGGACTTGGTGTTCAGCTCGGCGTACATAATGTGGTCATAGATAAACTGCATGACCTGCAATACAGCGTCGATATTTTGCTGCATATTTGGAACCTCGACATAGCTGATTGCGCCGCCGGGCGAAAGTGCCTGAAACTGCGCCTCAAAGGCCAGCTTGTCAAAGGCGTTAATGTTTTCGGTCACGTGGATATGATAGGAATTTGTGATATAGTTCTTATCTGTGATGCCCTCGATGATGCCAAAGCGCTTTTGCAGGCACTTGGCAAACTTGTACGTCGTGGACTCCAGCGGCGTGCCATAGAGCGAGAAGTCAATGTCGGTCTGCTCTTTCCAGCGCTTGCACGCGTCGTTCATGTACTGCATGATCTCAAGAGCAAACGGCGTGGCGGCGGGATCGGTATGAGACTTGCCGGTCATGTACTTGACGCACTCATAAAGTCCCGCATAGCCCAGCGAAATCGTGGAATATCCGCCATAGAGCAGCTTGTCGATCGTCTCGCCCTTTTTCAGCCGTGCCAGCGCGCCATACTGCCAAAGGATCGGCGCTGCATCAGACAGCGTGCCCTTCAGACGGTTGTGGCGGCACATCAGTCCCTGATAGCAGAGCTCCAGCCGGTCGTCAAAAATTTTCCAGAACTTATCCAGCGCGCCGCCGGACGAGAGCGCCACGTCAACCAGGTTGATCGTGACTACGCCCTGATTGAAGCGGCCGTAGTACTTCGGCTTGTTCGGCTCATAGTTTCCAGCGTTTGCCACGTTGTTCCAGCCGTTGCCGGAGCGGTCAGGCGTGAGGAAGCTGCGGCAGCCCATGCAGGTGTACACGTCGCCGTGGCCGGCCGTCTCGCCCTTGGAGAGCTTCAGCTCGCGCATTTTCTTCTCCGAGATATAGTCTGGCACCATGCGCTTGGCTGTGCACTGCGCGGCAAGCTTTGTCAGATACCAGAACGGCGTGCCCTCGCAAACATTGTCCTCCTCCAGCACATAGATGAGCTTTGGAAACGCCGGTGTAATCCAGACGCCCTTTTCGTTCTTGACGCCCTCGATGCGCTGCTTGAGCGTCTCTTCGATGATGATGGCAAGGTCGTGCTTTTCCTGCTCATTTCTGGCCTCACCCAGATACATAAACACCGTGATAAACGGTGCCTGGCCGTTCGTGGTCATCAGCGTAACCACCTGATACTGGATGGTCTGCACACCGCGGCGGATTTCGTCAATCAGGCGGCTTTCCACCACCTTGTCGATAGCCTCGTCACTGACCGCCGCACCGAACGTCTCAACCTCCTTGCGGACGCTCGCACGGATTTTCTTGCGGGAGATGTCTACAAACGGCGCAAGATGCGTCAGCGAGATGGACTGGCCGCCGTACTGGTTGGAGGCGATCTGCGCAATGATCTGCGTGGCGATATTGCAGGCTGTGGAGAAGCTGTGCGGCTTTTCAATCAGCGTGCCGGAAATGACCGTGCCGTTTTGCAGCATATCCTCCAGATTCACCAGATCACAGTTGTGCATGTGCTGCGCAAAATAGTCCGCGTCGTGGAAATGAATGATACCGTCCTCGTGCGCCTGCATAATCTCATGCGGCACCAGCATCCGGCGCGTCAGATCCTTTGACACCTCGCCCGCCATATAGTCACGCTGCACGGCGTTGACGGTGGGGTTCTTGTTGGCATTTTCCTGCTTGACCTCTTCGTTGTTGCACTCGATGAGCGACAGGATCTTTTCGTCCGTTGTGTTGGACTTGCGCACCAGCGTGCGCGTATAGCGGTAGGTGATATACTTCTTTGCCACCTCATATGCGCCGTGCGCCATGATCTGATGCTCCACCAGATCCTGAATCTCCTCCACCGACAGCGCGCGATTCATTGATTGACACGAAAGCTCCACGCTTTCGGCGATGCGGCGAATCTGCATCGGCGTCATGCGGTCGGCTTCCTCGGCCACATTGTTGGCCTTGGTCACAGCCGCGATAATTTTCATGATATCAAAGGTGGCCTCCGAGCCGTTTCGTTTGATGATCTTCATGCTTCCCTCTCCCTTGTACGTTAACTCTGTGCATGCCGCTCTCTTCCAATAAAAATAGTGGCACCCCTCTATTTAGCATCTGTCCAGTGCGGATTACCACTATATCTTGTGCGTTGCATCCATACTATACCTGATTGTCTGGCGGATGTCAACCGCTTATTTTCACTTTAGCGCATAGATGTGGTGCAAAGTTTCACCGTGAAACACAAGATATTGCGTTTCACGGTGAGATTTTCCGTCATATAGGTCTCTTTACCACTTGTTTTCTACCTTTTCGGCAAAGCCAAAGAAATTTTTCACCGGCAGAACCGTCCCATCGTCTAACGTTACACGTCCGCTGAACCGGCCAAACACCTGATGCTGGTCGGACTTGATCACAATCGCGCTCGTCAGCGCCTTGCGGTCCAGTACCGGCGTAAAGTCCATATAGAAGCGATTATCATCGCTTGTAAACTTCCACGGCGACAGATAGTCCTCCCTGCCCCTTGCGTCCTTTGGAATTTCAAACGTCACCTCGCTGAGCTTGTGAATCTTTCCGTCATAGAACAGGACATTCTCCGACGCGGCACTTGTATTGCCAAAGCCATAGCCGATGTTCCAGCCGAACGGCACGCCGTCCAGCTCACCGGACGCGCTGCCCCAGTACCACGTGTTGTGATACGTCCACACGCCGCGTCCCCAGTCCAGCACCGCAAAGAAGCGGTCTGGCGTCAGGTCAAATTTCTTGCGGCCAAGCGTAATCCAGCCATCGGCGCGCATACAGTTGATTTTCTGATTGTAATAGAAATGTCCCGGCTTGTCAAACGGCGTTGCAATGACCATGCTCTCGTCCGGCGCATTCGTCAGCGTGACCATGCCCTCAATTGCCTCGCGGCCGCGGAACTTTTCCATGTGGAAGCTCAACCGGCGCGCGCCGTCCTCGTGATAGAACGCCATGGCATAGCCGCTGCGCGCAATCTCGGTTGTACCCTCTGCCGACGACTCCGGCAGACCGGTTTTACCCAGCGGAAGCAGGCGCATGGGGCTTGTTGTCTGCTCCCAGCCCTCGTCAAAATTCAAAAACGAGATCGAGTCCAGCCCCATATAGCCGTTGTCGGCAATCGTCAGCGCAAGGCCGATGTGCCCGTCGGTAATCAGATAGTAATCCCATTCCTTGATGCGCAGCCTTCCGGCCTTGATATCCGCGCGGCGATACTGCGGCAGAAGCTGCCGCGCCCAGCCGGGCTCGGCCAGATTGCCGTCCGCGCCAAGAAGCGGCGCACTTTTAATGATCTCATGCTGCTGTCTCATTTGGAATTCTCCTTTGGAAGATGGTTTTCCAGAAATTCTTTCAGTGCCCGTGACACGCGTTCGCGGTCATGTAGGAAGCTGACGCCGTGACCGGCGCCGTCTACCAGAATCAGCTCTTTTTTGTTCGGGCACGCCTCGTATGCCGCAACTGACATCTCATACGGCACATAGCGGTCTGCTTTCCCATGGATAAACAAAATCGGAAGCGTGCTTGCGCCAACCGTATCCGTTGTCCGACAGCCGTGCAGCGAGAAGCCCGCAAGCGTCCTTGTCGCCGCATCAAGCAGCGCCAAAATCACCCCCGCCGGGCGGTGCGGATGGTCGCGCAGGATCACGT
>CAKTUT010000168.1 GCA_934621665.1 uncultured Oscillospiraceae bacterium
CGCCAAAGATGGAGTTATAGACAAACTGCACCTCAAAAAACAGTACCAGCAGCCCCGTCAGCACACAGGCAATCACACCGTTTGCCTTTTGCGGGAACAGCGAGCAGATCGTAAAAATCACAAAGCCCGCTGCCAGCGCAAACACAATCGGGTACACGATTCGCGCCGTCAGTGAGCGATAGACAAACAGATGCAGCAGCAACTCCAGATAAACGGGAGTCAGCAGGCTGAACGTGAGCGCCGGGAGAATGGATTTTTCCGGCTTGCAGGGTTTCATATACATTGCGTAATCCCTCATTTCCAGCGTATTCTACACCATTCGTCATCTTTTTTCAATGCGAAAATGCATGGTTTCCTCCAATTTCCGCAAAAACTTTTCTGCCGGTGCGTCAAAAGAAAGGATTTTCACTTTCCCGCAATTATGATATACTGGGTGCACAGGGTTATCCGTGCCCCGCTGGGCACATTTCCGCCATTGTGGCGGCTTCATTTTACCATATTAGGAGGAGATTTCATGAAGCGTATTCTGAAAGGCGGCACCGTGGTTGGCAGCAGCGTTTCGCGCGTTGCCGACATTCTCATCAGCGGCGAGAAGATTGAAAAAATCGGCGAAAACCTCTCCTGCGACGGCGCAGAGGTCATCGACGTCAGCGGCAAGCTTCTCTTCCCCGGCTTTATCGACGCGCACACGCACTTTGATCTGGATGTGTGCAACACCACCACCGCCGACAATTTTGACACCGGCACGCGCAGTGCCATCCGCGGCGGCACAACCATGGTCATCGACTTTGCCTGCCCCAACAAGGGCGAGACGCTGGACTACGGCCTGAAGCTCTGGCACAAAAAGGCCGACGGCCGCTCATCGTGCGACTATGCGTTCCACATGACGATTGACGACTGGAATGAGACAATCCGCGCAGAGATTCCTGAGATGTTCAAAGCGGGCATTTCGTCCTTTAAAATGTACATGACGTATCCTGCCATGATGATCGGCGATCAGGATCTGTATTCGGCGCTTCTGGAGCTGAAAAAATATGGCGGCATCGCGGGCGTGCACTGCGAAAACGCAGGCGTGATCGACGCGCTGATTGCCCAGCACAAAAAGGATGGCAAGCTTGCGCCATCGTCGCATCCTGAGTGCCGCCCAAACCCGCTGGAGGCCGAGGCTGTGGCGCATCTGCTGCGCATTGCCGAGGTTGCCGGCGTGCCGGTCGTCATCGTCCATCTGAGCACAAAGGAGTCGCTGGAGGAGGTCATGCGCGCACGTGCCCGCGGCCAAAAGGTCTATGTAGAAACGTGCCCGCACTATCTGCTGCTGGATGACAGCCGATATTATCAGGACGACTATTCCGCCGCCGCGCGCTATATCTGCGCGCCGCCGCTGCGTAAAAAGGCCGACCAGAACATTTTGTGGAAAGCGCTCGCAAACGGCACGGTGCAGACCGTCTCTACCGACCATTGCAGCTTTACTCTTGCGCAAAAGGACGCAGGGCGCGGCGATTTCACAAAGATTCCGGGCGGTCTGCCGGGCGTGGAGACGCGCGGCGTGCTGCTGTACTCGGCAGGCGTGGCCGAGGGACGCATCACAAAGGAGCAGATGTGCGCGCTGCTGTCGGAGAATCCGGCCAAGCTCTATGGCGCATATCCGCGCAAGGGTGTGCTCGCCGAGGACAGCGACGCCGATATCGTGGTCTACGATCCCAGCGCCGATATGACCATCTCTGCAGAAAATCAGGTCTCTGCGGCGGGCTATACGCCGTTTGAGGGCTTCCGCACACACGGTTCAATTGCGCAGGTGTATCTGCGCGGCCAGCTGGCCGTCGATCACGGTGAAATTAAAATTCAGCCCGTGGGCGAGTATATTCCGCGCCACACAGGCGCGCTGTAAGGGCGAATGCGCTTGCCATCCGCCCTTACAAGATACAGCAAAATCGGGGCATGGGCGGACAAAATCGTCCGCCCATGCCCCGACAGCGTTTTAGGATAAGCCCTCCACGAGACTTAAACAATCGCAATCTGGCACATTCTCATGGCATTCAGCGCGTTTTCATGACTCTCGGGCGTGACACCGGCACAGCACGCCGCGCGCACAGCGATGGGAAGCTCGGGCAGCGCGCCCTTGAGCATCATGACATTGGTGATCACGCAGATATCGGTGCAAAGACCGACAAACTCCACACGCTCCAGCTGCGGCAGCATCGTCAGAAACTTGATCAGCTCCGTCGAGCCAAACGAGGGCTTGTCAAAGCACGGCGCGCCGACCGTGTCAAGCTGCGCAGCAATCTGCCAGCCGTCTGTACCCAGAATGCAGTGCGGCACGGGCAGGTTGCGCCCCTCCTGCGTCTGGAGATAATTTTCATGGTGCGTGTCGCGCGTAAACACCACGCGTTCGCCATCTTTGCGCGCCTGCGCAATGCGTGCGGCCACCGCCGGGACAATCGCCTGCGCCTGCTTTGTGCCGAGTGCGCCGGTGATGAAGTCGTTCTGCATATCAATAACTGCCAATACGTTCATAAAGTACCTCTTTCCGTCCGCGCAGCCTCCTGCGCCGGACGTTTTTTCTGTAACAGTATACCACACCGCACGCAACTTTGCACCCGTGCTTGACAAAAGAGATGTTTTGCAATATACTGCAAATACATAAAAATATTTATATAAAATTTAAACGATAACTGCGGCCGTATGGCCGGAAAGGAGAAACGGATATGCTGCTGGAAAGCATTCAGTCTCTTTATCAGAAGCTGCGCCTTGACAGCTACCGCCGGATGTTCGGTGCAATCCGCGAAAAGCCCGGCAGTCTGAGCGCTACCGAGGCGTTTTCCGCCGATGTGATTCACCTGCTGGGCGAGCCGACGCTTCAGCAGTTTGCACGCGCCATCGGTATTTCACAGCCGAACGCCACGTATAAGGTCAACGCGCTTGTAGCCAAGGGCTACGTGTGCAAACAGACACCGGAAAACGACCGGCGCGAGGTGCGGCTGACGATGGGTGAAAAATTCAAAACGTATTTGCAGGAGCGCAGCCGGCCGCTGGAGCGCGCTGTTTCACGGCTGCACAAAACATATTCGGACGAAGAGCTTGCATTGACGGCAAATATCGTCAATGCACTGCTGCAAGAAATGGAAAAGGAGGAAAAAGTGGATGGTTGATCTGTTTGAAAAATGTCAGAAGCGGATGCTGGCTGACGAGATTCGCGACGCGGGGCTGTATCCCTATTTCCATGCGCTCGAGTCGCGGCAGGACACCGAGGTCATCATGGAGGGCAAACGCCGAATCATGCTGGGCTCAAACAACTATTTGGGGCTGACCACATGCCCGGAGGTCATTGAAGCTGGTATTCATGCGTATGAAAAGCTGGGCTCTGGCTGCTCCGGCTCGCGGTTTTTAAACGGTACGCTCAAGCTGCATCTGGAGCTTGAGGCAGAGCTGGCAGACTTTTTGCACAAGGAAGCCGCAGTAACATTCTCCACGGGTTTTCAATCAAACCTCGGTATTCTCAGCGCAATCGTCGGCATGCACGACTATGTGATCATGGATCGCGAAAATCATGCAAGTCTGTACGACGGCTGCCGCCTGTCCTATGGAAAGATGCTGCGCTTCCGTCACAACGATATGGCGGATCTGGAACTGAAGCTGCAAAAAGTGCCGGAAAACTGCGGCTGCCTGATTGTAACCGACGGCGTATTTTCCATGGGCGGCGACATCGCAAACCTGCCCGAAATCTGCTGTCTGGCGCAGAAATACGGCGCGCGCGTGATG
>CAKTUT010000169.1 GCA_934621665.1 uncultured Oscillospiraceae bacterium
TGTGGGCATCCGCGCCTACAACATGAATGCCAGATATCCGCGGGCGGACAGCGTCGTCCGCCCCTACAACCATTCAAAGGAAGTTCGATATTATCCCCGGGGTAGATCCGCATAATAGAAATACCGGCTTTACATCAGCCCATGCGCCAGCATAAAGCTGTCCAGCTCCTCGCGGACGGCCAGCTTCTGCACCTCGCTCTGGTCTTTCTGATAGCGTGTGAGCCAGACAAGCAGGCCGCGCATCGCCGTCAGGCGGTTGCCTGCCTGCTCCCAGCACAGTGAGGCCGCGGAATCGGCCACCTCATCGGTGACGTCCTCGCCGCGCGTGGCGGGCAGGCAGTGCAGAAATTTGCAGCCGAGATTTCCAAGCTGCATGAGCTCGCGGTTGACCTGGAAATCATGGAACACGCGCACGCGCTCGTCCTTTGGCATTTCGTTTTCATACAGGCCATACCAGACGTCGGTATAGATAAAGTCCGCACCGCAGACACTTTCGCGGTCGTCCGTCACCAAAAAGCTTCCGCCTGAAACGCGGCAGTTTTCCTCCATGATCTGCTTGTGCTGCTCGTTCAGCTGGTGCGATTTCGGGCCGTAGTGGACGAAGTGCATTCCCAGATGCGTGCAGATCATGCCGAGCGACGCACACACCTGCGTGCCGTCGCCGACGAACACCACCTTACACTCCTCCAGCCGCTTTCCAGCGGGCAGGTTTTCCACGATGGTGCACAGATCACCGATCTCCTGTGTGGGATGGTTATAGTCGGACATACCGTTGAGCACCGGGACAGAGCAGGCCTTTGCCAGATCTACAACCGTCTTGTGCGCAATGACGCGTGCCATCACAACGTCGGTCAGATACGACAGCACGCGGCCGGTGTCGCCGATGGTCTCATGGCCGCCCAGCTGAATCATGCCCGGGCCGAGATACTGCGCGTGGCCGCCCAGCTGCTCCATGGCCGTCTCAAATGAAACGCGCGTGCGCGTTGACGATTGCTGGAAAATCATTCCAAGCGTTTTATGCTCCATCAGCGGGGGATAGTAGCCCTTTTGGATGCAGTGCTTAATTTTGAGCGACAGGTCGATTATTTCACGCAGCTCCTGCGCAGTAAAGTCCTGTGTGTCGATAAAATCACGTGGTTTTCTCATAAAAATTCTCCTGATTGTTTGATTTTTTATTCTGCCGCCTGCGGCTTTGCGCGGTAGAGCCATTCGCCCGTCAAAACGCAGAGTGCCGTGCCGACGACCTTGACCCAGAACGCAAACGTGTTGCCCGATGCCAGATCGTCATAGAACAGGAAAAACACGCCGATCAGCACGCACGCAAGGCATAGCGCTGCGCAGATCCAGATTCCGGCCATGCCGCCGGGGACTTTGTAGATCCGGCGCGTGTCGGGGTCGGCGTAGCGCAGCTTGACGGCGGCAGAGAACATGAACAGATACGGCACCATGAAAATGACAAACGAGAACGACAGCACGTCCCAAAAGACGGCGTTCGCGTCGCCAGAACCGAATGCAAAGTTTAAAATCAGCAGCACCGTTGATAGAATTCCCATCAGAACGTAAAGCCCGACGGCTGTGCCGTATTTTTTGCTGCGGCGGCCGAGAAAGCGCGAACGCCGGTCAAGATCGGCGGCAATCAGGCTTTCGTTCGCGCCAAGCGTCCACGAGAGCATATTCGATACAAGCGTCAGGCACGAGATGACGACCAAGATGTCGGTAATGACAGTCTGCGCCGGGCCAAAGACAGAGCACAGCTCGCGCAGCGCGAAGTAAAAGCCGTCCATTTCGTCAATCTCGCGCAGGGAAACCAGCATGCCGAACGTGCCGAGCAGATAGAGAATTGTGATAGCCGCGCCGGCCAGGATCGTCATTTTCGGGACGGTTTTGCCGGGGTTTTCAATTTTACTGCCGATTGAGCCGATGAGCTCAAAGCCCAGCAGATTATACACAATCACGGCAATGCCGGACGAGAGGCTTCCCAGCGATGAAATGGCAAAATCCTGCGCGCGGAACGGGCGCGCCGCGCCGTGCACAAGCAGATACACCGCACCCAGAATGCCGAACAGCAGCAAAATTGCCATTTTGGCATACGACGCGATGGCAGTCACCGAAACCGACAGCTCTACGCCGCGAATGCCAATGGCCACAATCACCCAGCACATCGCCACGGCAATAACGGCCATAACGGCAGGCGGCGCAGCAGGGAAGAACGAATAGCTCAGCCACCATGCGAACGTAACGAACACCGCGGGCATCCAGAACGCGACGTTGATCCAGTAGAACCAGCCGGTCTGCACGCCGAGATGCTCGCCAAACGCGCGCGTGACCCATGCGGTGATGCCGCCGTCATCGGGATAGCTGCTGCCAAGCTCCGCCGACAAAAGGCCATACGGCACAAAGAAAATCACGGCCAGAATCAGCCACATCGTGATGGCCTGCGTGCCAAAGCGCGCGGCGGCCGGCGCGATGGAGTCAAGCACCAGAACGCTGCAAATGGTAAACAGCACGCACTTGACAAGCGATACCTTTTTGTCCATACACGCCTCCTTATGCGCGCGGCAGCTGCTGCGTAATACAGTGGATGTTCCCGCCGCCAAAGGCAATCTCGCGCGTGCGCACACCGACCACCTCGCGCTCGGGGAACATCTCGCGCAGCTGCGACAGCGCCAGCGCGTCGTTTTCATCGTCATACTGCGGCACAATCACGCCGCCGTTGACAATCAGAAAGTTCATATATGACGCGATGGCCACCTCGCCGTTTTCGCGCGGAATCGTGCCCTCCACGGTGTCAATTGTCTCCGCGCCCTCCAGCAGGCACGGCTTTTTCGTCAGGCACAGCTTATGCACCTTGAGCTTACGGCCGCGCGCGTCGGTCATGTGGCAAAGCGCGTCGTATGCCGCATGTGCCTGCTGATAGAACGGATGGCTTTCATCCTCCGTCCAGATGCACGCCACCTCACCGGGACGGAGGAAGCAGGCCACGTCGTCAATATGGCCGTTCGTCTCGTCGGGGTCGATGCCGTCCTTCAGCCACAGCACCTTTTCACAGCCCAGATATGAGCAGAGCATACATTCAATTGCGCGCTGGTCAAGCCCGGGATTGCGTCCCGGCGAGAGCAGGCACATCTCGGTTGTCAGCACCGTTCCCTCGCCGTCCACGTGAATTGAACCTCCCTCCAGCACAAAGCGGTCGGCGCGGTAGGAGTCTGCGCCCACCAGCTCGCAGATCTTCTGCGCCACCTGATCGTCGTTTGCCCACGGAAAATACAGGCCGTCATACAGTCCGCCCCATGCATTGAATGTCCAGTCCACGGCGCGGCGGTCGCCGCTGCCGTCAATCAGAAACGTCGGGCCGCAGTCGCGCACCCATGCGTCGTCGGTGGTGCACTCCACCACGCGGATTTCGCCCGGCAGCCGCGCGCGGGCGTTTTGATACTGTGCCGCCGAGACAAGCATTGTCACCGGCGCAAAGCGTGAAATTGCGCACGCAACATCAGCAAATGCCTTTTGCGCGGGCTTTGCGCCGCAGCGCCAGTTGTCCGGCCTCTCCGGCCAGATCATAAAGACGCCGTCCTGCGGTGCAAACTCTGCCGGCATGAAGTAGCCGTCCTTTTTCGGCGTGGAATTTACAATTCGTTTTGCCATAATAATCCTCTCCTGTGATACGGAATGTTTCGCTATTACGATACCCGAAAAATG
>CAKTUT010000170.1 GCA_934621665.1 uncultured Oscillospiraceae bacterium
GAGCAGTGCGGCATCGTATCGCTTGTAGTCGTGGGGGGTTATGCCATCCTCAGCCGCATTTGGGGCGGCGTCGAGCGCAGACGTTGCTGGGGCTATCCGCTGTTTGTGCTGCTTGGCTTTTTGACGATTCTGTGCGCACCCGGCTCGTGGGCGCGCGTTGACCGCGGCGTAGACGGCGGCATTTTGAGCTGCCTGCACCCGGACGTGTTCATCCGCCGTTTTTATGACGCGATCATCTACGTGGTCAAATATCCCTCGTCGGTCATTCTGCTGGCACTGACGGACGTAACCGCCGCGCTTTTGTGCCTGAAAGACCGCCGGCTTTGCCGCGGGCTTCTGGTGGGCTTCCCCTTTGCCGCGCTTCAGCTGGCGTTTTACGCGCTCGACTGGTACTGGCCGGCGTGCGTGCTGTATGCGATGAGCGCACTGGCGCTTTCTGTGATGCTTCTGCTGCAAAAAGACTACTGGCTGACCGGCGTGCTGCTGCTTGGTTCGCTTGCGTCCAACATGATGCTGATTATCACCACGCTCAACTCCGAGCGCACGGCCATGATCGGCATGGTCACGCTGATACTGGTGTTTGTAAGTCTCCTCTTCCGCCTGCTTTCGTATGTGCGGCGCGGCGCGGCGTGCGCGGAGCTTTGCCTGCTGGCGGCGCTGTGCTGTGCGGCGTATGTCCCCACGCTCATGGGCTACAGTGCGTCAAAGAAAATCGTGGACGCAAACCTTGCTTCTGTCAAGGCCAGCCGGGAAACAGGCTATGCCGAATTTAATATCGACATCGACCCGCGCTATCGCTTTACCATGCCGTTTGAGGGCGACTATTTCTATACAAATTTCCGCAAATACTATCACATGGACGCGGACACGCCGCTGATTTTCACAAGCAGCCGCTGGACGCTCGGCTGGATTGCAAACGCGGACGGCACAGCGTGCGTGTTCCCCACGCTTGCAGACGAGACGGGACTCTATTTCCCGTTTGAGCAGGCGCTGGCGTCCATCGGCGGCAAGGCCGTGTACTCCTGGCGCGACCACAGCTATGACGTGACGCTGGGCGGTGACCGCTGGCACATCACCGCAGAGGGTAAAATTTCCCGCGTATACGATGACGGCAAGCAGACGGTGCTCGGCGACGATTTTGTCATTCTGCTGCCGTTTTCTGAGACCTATACGCTGCTCTATGCCGACGCGTCGCAGCTGACGCAATATTTTGGCGTCACATGGACGTATGACGCGTCGACGAGTCAATATACGCTTGCCGGATGACAGGGAGGCAGAAGCATGAAATTATCGCTGATTGTGCCATGCTATAACGAAGCGGGCAATGTCCGCGCGTTTTACGATGCGGCGGCAGCCGCATTTGCGCCGGAGAGTTTTTCCTATGAAATGATCTTTGTGGACGACGGCAGCTGCGACGGCACGATGGATGCGCTGGCAGCGCTGTACGCGCTTGACCCGGCGCGCGTGCGCGTAATCAGCTTTTCGCGCAATTTTGGCAAGGAGTCTGCAATTTTCGCCGGACTCAAGGCCGCGCACGGCGACTGCGCAGCGCTCATCGACGCGGATTTGCAGCAGCAGCCGGAGGTTGTGGTGCAGATGATACACATTCTGCGCGAAAAGCCGGAATGCGACTGCGTGGTGGCGTATCAGGACAAGCGCCACGAAAGCCGCATGATGACAGCACTGAAAAAGGGCTTTTACCGCACAATCAACCGCATGTCCGAGGTCCCGTTCCACGAAAACGCAAGCGACTTCCGCTGCTTCCGCCGGACGGTGATTGATGCGGTTCTCAGCATGGGCGAATATCAGCGCTTTTCCAAGGGCATTTTTGCCTGGGTGGGCTTTCACACCGAGTATATCCCCTACACTGCCGCGCCGCGACTGAGCGGCGAGTCCAAGTGGACGCTTGGAAAGCTGTTTCACTACGCGTTTGAGGGCATCCTGTCGTTTTCCGTTGCGCCGCTGCGCGCTGTGACGGTCATGGGCGGCGTAAGCGCACTGGCGTCGTTTCTCTATCTGATTGTCGTGGTGGTGCAGAAGCTCACGCGCGGCATCGCCGTCCCCGGCTATGCCACAATTGTGGTGCTGCTGCTGTTTTTGGGCGGACTTCAGCTGATGGGGCTTGGCATCATCGGCGAATATATCGGCAAGATCTATATGGAGAGCAAAAAGCGTCCGATTTATCTGACGCGCCGAACGCTTGGACTGGAGGACAGCGCAGATGGAGAAGCTTAAAGCGCTGGCTAGGAAGCTGTTTGACCGGACGTTCCTGAAGTTTTTGCTGGTTGGCGTTATCAATACGCTCTTTGGCTACGGCATTATGTTCGGGTTTTATAACCTGCTGGGGCTGGACTACTGGATTTCCTCGGCGGCAAATTACTTTTTCGGCAGCATTCTGAGCTACTTTCTCAATAAACATTTCACATTCCGCGACACAAGCCGCAGCGCAAAAACCGTGCTGCGCTTTGCGGTAAACATTGCGCTGTGCTATCTGCTCGCCTATGGTGTGGCACGGCCGCTGGTGCGTCTGATCCTGCGCGGGATGGCGCAGAAAACGATCGACAACGTGGCCATGTTGACCGGCTCGTGCGTATTTGTAGCGCTCAACTATCTGTCGCAGCGGTTTTTGACATTTCGTCAAAAGACGGAGTAGGCTGCCGCAGGGTGCTTACCGTCTCAACATCACGGCGCTTACCAGAATCGAGCGCTGCGGCCAGCACACGAAAATCTTTCTACAAAACGAACCTACATCGCCGTCTGTGTGGTGACAAATCTCCCAACGGAAGTCATAGTCACAGAATAACGCCGGCGAATCGACCGCCCTATAACGCAAAACGCACCTGTGTATTCGCCGGAGAGTTTCCGGCGGGACGCAGGTGCGTTTGTGTTTTCGATTGGATTTTGTCTCAAACGCATCGGGCAAACTGTTTGCTCTTGCCATAATCGGGCGAAAATGGCGGAAAATTTTCGTGGGATGGCGTTGAATTATGTTGATTTCTGCAAAAAAATGCGCTATGATAGGCTTGTAAAACCAATTGCGGCTTTCTGCGCGTTTTTACGCGGAACGGCACGTTTGATGAGATCATGCACGGCAATGCACGGCCGCGCAGTTCATTTGGGAAATGAAGGAGAAGTTTTCATGATCATCACACAGAAAAAGCCTATTGAAGAGCTTATGGCGATGGTCGGCGATGCAAAAACCGTTGCCATCGTCGGCTGTAACAGCTGTGCTACTGCCTGCCAGACCGGCGGTGAGGCACAGGTTGCCGAGCTGAAAAAGACGCTTGAGGCTGCCGGCAAAACCGTTGTCGGTACGGCCATTGCGGACTATTGCTGCATGAATCTTGGCGTCAAGGGCAAAATGAAGCCCCTTGTTGCGGCCAAGCCCGACTGCGTCATCGCCATGAGCTGCGGCGACGGCGTGCAGTGCGTTGCAAAGAATGCCCCCGGCATCCCCACTTATCCGTCCAATAACACCATGTACCTTGGCGAGGCAGTTCGCTTTGGCGTTTGGGAAGAGGCCTGCCACTTCTGCGGCGACTGCGTCCTTGGCCAGACCGGCGGCATCTGCCCCATCACCCAGTGCGCCAAGAGCCTGGTCAACGGCCCCTGCGGCGGCCAGAAGAACGGCAAGTGCGAGGTCAATCCGGAAAATGACTGCGCATGGATCAAGAT
>CAKTUT010000171.1 GCA_934621665.1 uncultured Oscillospiraceae bacterium
CGGCCGCCCGCCATACCCGTGCCGGAGGTTGTGCCGGTGTAGGTATTTGCGCTGCCGGTAGTGCTGCGGGCTGTGCTGCCCGTTGTGGTGCGGCCAGTGCCGTTCGGTGTTATTGTGACGCCTGCGCCCGCGCCGTTTGTGCCGGTCGTGCCGTTGTGATACGTGCCCTGATAGCCGTAGCCATAGCCCTCGCGGTAGCCGGGGTTCGTGCCGTTGATCGTCCCATCGCGGGTGGTGGAGACGTTGCTGTAGCCGTCGCCATAGTACGGATCGCCCACATAACCGGAGGCGCTGCACGCGCTGAGCGCGCCAATGAGAAGCAGCGCCGAAAGTGCAAGAATGACAAAGCGTTTCATAATACGTTCCTCCTGTCAAATCGCAGACCGCCTGCGCGGTTCTGTATGGAGGTAGTATTTTCGTTTTCTGGCTGTGTATTCTGCGCACAGCTGGAAATCCGCGGCAGGGCAGGCGAATGCTGGCGCATTTTTTGACGGAAATGAGAAAAGCCGGTTGATTCTTTGCCATAATCCATGTATAATCAAGGATGGAAATGAAAAAAGGAAAAGGAGTCCATCCAACAATGAAGAAGCTGACGGTTAAAAAGGGCGTGCAGTGCATGGCGTGTCTGGCGTGCGTGCAGGCCTGCTCCAACGCGTTTTATAAGGAATTCCATCAGGATAAGTCCTGCATCCAGATTATTGAGCGCAACGGCGCGGCCAAGCCCATGGTCTGCGTTCAGTGCGGCAAATGTGCGGCGGCGTGCGAGCACGGCGCAATCACCCAGAACCCCAAGGGCGTATATATGATCAACAAGAAGCTGTGCGTCCAGTGCGGCAAGTGTAAGGAGGCCTGCCCGTTCGGCGTGCTGGTTCAGTACGAGGGGTTGCCTGCTTCCAAGTGCATCGCCTGCGGCATCTGCGCCAAGGCCTGCCCGATGGAGCTGCTTGAGGTCGTCGAAAAGTAAACGTAATTGAATCAGGAAACGGCGCGCGGCAATGCCGCGCGCCGTTTCCTGTTTTTCAAATTTTATATTTTTCCAGATAATCGTGGTACATGGCATCAAAGCCGTCGCTGCCGCGCTTGATGGCGCTGAGATATTCATGCGTGTCCAGCGAGTGGTGGGAAAGCTCGATGATGGCCACGCCGATGTTGGAGCAGTGATCAGAGACGCGCTCGTAATTGCCCAGCAGATCGGCGAGAATGAAGCCCAGCTCAATGGAGCTCTCGCCGCGCTGAAGCCGCTGCACCTGATTGGAGCGGATAGCTGTGACCAGATAGTCAATCGTCTGCTCCAGCGGCTCGATGCGCACGGCAAGCGCCGGATCGTTGCGCGTATAGGCACTGGAGGCAAGACCGAGAATTTCGGTGATAGCCGCGGCAAGTGTGTCAAGCTCTGCCTGTGTGGCAGCGGAGAACACGAGCTTCTTGCGATGAAGCTCTTCGGCACTTTCCAAAATGTTTACCGCGTGGTCGCCAAGCCGCTCAAACTCACCAATGCAGTGCAGCATCTTTGACACGCGCAGCGAATCCAAATCGGAAAGCTGCTCGGCGGAGAGCTGAACCAGAAATGTTCCGAGTTTATCCTCATAGTGATCCAGAATGTCCTCGTTTTTCGCGATCTTTTCCGATTCCTCGCGCGTATAGACGCTCAGCGTCCCAATAGCGTCAAGCAGCGTGCCGGTTGCGATGGCACACATCTTGTCGGTGCGGCTGTCGCACTCACCGACGGCAACCGACGGCGTGGCAAGCAAACGGCTGTCAAGCAGCACGGCGCTTTCGTCGTGTGCGGCGGGATGGTCTGGCAGAAGCGCGTTTGCAATGCGGACAAGCAAATTGCTCAGCGGCAGGAGCATCGCGGTGGTGGCAAGGTTAAAAATACTGTGTACCAGCGCTACACCTGCGGCGGTGATGGCGTCGGCGGTGAACGCAAAGTGGAAAAATGCGTCCAGACCATAGTAGGCAACAAGCAGCACTGCCGTGCCGATCAGGTTAAATGAGATGTGGATGATACCGACTTTTTTCGCATTGCGGCTGACGCCAATGCTGGAAATAAGCGCTGTGACACACGTGCCGATGTTCTGACCCATGATAATCGGTATCGCCATGCCATAGGTGATGCTGCCGGTCAGCGCGAGCGCCTGCAAAATGCCGACGGACGCGGCAGAGGACTGAATCACGCCCGTAAAGACTGCGCCGGCCAGTACGCCGAGCAGCGGATTGCGGAACGCGGTGAGCATCGACGAGAACTCCGGCATATCAGCCAGCGGCGCGACCGCGCCGCTCATGAGTTTCATGCCGTACATCAAAACGGCAAAGCCGACAAAAATCGAACCCATGTCGCGCTTGCGGCTCTGCTTGCTCATCATGATCATAAAGATACCGGCCAGCGCGAACAAGAGAGAAAAGTTTTCGGGCTTTAACAGCCGCAGCCAGAAGTTATTCGTCTCCATTCCGACCAGCGACAAGAGCCACGCCGTGAGCGTTGTGCCGATGTTTGAGCCCATAATCAGGCTGACGGTCTGCTCAATCTGCATGATGCCGGAGTTGACAAGGCCGACCAGCATGACCGTCATGGCGGATGAGGACTGGATGGCGATGGTGATGCCCGCGCCAAGCACAAGGCCGAGCAGCTTGTTTGCGGTCATTTTGCGCAGCGCGCTTTCCAGCTTGCCGCCCGCCATTCGCTCAAGACCGGAGGACATGACGTGCATACCATAGAGAAAAAAGGCGAGACCGCCCAGAAGTGTAACCAACGAGAAAAAATCCATAAACCCAGTTTCCTTTCCAAATCCTTTACATTTCCTGTTTCCAGAGGTATCTTAGTAAGTGTATGTAAAATCAGAAACCGGAGAATCGTAAAAATCAGGTTAAATCAGACGAGAATTGTAAAAGGGGTGGGAAAGATGCAGAAAATTGACGTTGCGGCGGCACTGATTCTGGACAAGGGACATGTGATGCTTTGCCGCCGTCCAAAGGGAAAGGCACACGGCGAACTTTGGGAGCTGCCGGGCGGCAAGCTGGAGGCGGGTGAGAGCGGCGAGGCGGCGCTGCGCCGCGAATGTATGGAAGAACTGGGCGTGGAGCTGACGGTTGGCACGCTGGCGGCGGAGACGCACTTTCGCTATCCGGAGCTGACGGTGCACCTGCTTGTCTACAGGGCAAGTCTCGGCACACAGAAGCCGCGGCTTTTGGAGCACACGGCACTTTGCTGGTGCACGGCAGAACAGGCACTCTCCATGGAATTGAGCGACGCGGATCGTGAAATTTTGTCCAGCCTTGCGCCGCGCTGGAATGCGCTGACGGCGGAAAAATAGAAATGAAACGCGGCACAGCGTACGCTGTGCCGCGTCAGACTGTCAAAAAACCTCGTAGCGTTCCGCCGCGCACAGCGGCACGCGGCCTTTTTCAAACGCAAATCCAGCGAAGCGGATCGCGTTTGGATGACAGGGAGTTATTCCGCCTTGTCCTCTGGCAGGAGGTTTGTCATGCTCTTCAGACTGATGCCAAGCGTAGATGCGTTGTGCAGCAACGCCGACGTGGTCGGTGGCAGGATGCCGACAACGCCAAGAACGATCAGCATGAAGTTAAAGCCGACGATAAAGCGATAGTTGCGGTGGATGC
>CAKTUT010000172.1 GCA_934621665.1 uncultured Oscillospiraceae bacterium
CGCCTCGCTCCGCGCCTCAAGCTGCGCGTAATCGCTCTCCTGCACGCGCTGTCCTGCGTGCACCAGATATTCTGTCGCGCGTGCGTGCATCTGCCGCAGAAGCGCGCGTCCCGCCGCGTCAAACGCCAAAACGCGCACATACGGCGCGCGTTCATGCAGCTGCCCGTCCGTTATGCCAAGATACGCACACATCACCATCCGCTGCAAACGCGTACGCGGATAGCGCCGTGAAACCGACGCGTCAATGATCCCGTCCACGCTCGTCTGCGTCTGCACCGCGCGGTATACCTTGCTCCAAAGCCCCTCCGAGCCAAACGGCACGCTCTGCCACTTACGCTGCGTCAGACCGCGCAGCCGCGCAAGCACCGCGCGCTCCCCCGCCTGCATCGTATAGCGCGGCGCATCTGCATAAAGCGCTGCCGCAGCGGCCGGGACAAGCGGCCGCCAGTCCTCATTGCCTGCGTCCAGACACGCGCGCACCGCCGTGGCCGACGGATTTTCAGCGTCCGCGCGCACATCGTGATAACCGCCCTCGCGCCGGATGGCCATTGGCCGCAGGGCGCTTTGCTGCTGAATGATCGCTTTACAGTACTCCACGGCCAAAATATCGTTTGGCGCGCGCAGAAGCATCCCGCCGCCGCAAAGCGCCTCCAACGCGCGCTGGCGCGCCGCAGGATAACTCAGACCCTGCGACAGCTGTACGCGTAAAAGCGTATCATACTCCGGGCTGCACATCGCCTGCGCCGCGCGCCATATTTCGCCGCCGTCGCCCGACTCGCAGCCAAAGCACAACGCATCCACCGCGCCAAGCCTTGACAGGATCTCCACACCGCCGCGCGCAAAGCCCTCAGCCGAGCGCAGCGCATAGCTGACCGGCAGCTCCAGCACAAGGCTTGCGCCACACTCCACCGCCGCGCGGGCACGGACGCTTTTTGCAAACAGGGCGGGCGCGCCGCGCTGGACAAAGCTCCCGCTCATCAGACACACAACCGGCGTATCCGCACCAAGCTGCGCACGGATTATGCGCAGCTGCTTTTCGTGTCCGCGGTGAAACGGATTGTATTCGCAGATGATTCCAACCGCTTCCATGGCACGCACGCCCCTTTTCCATCAAATTTTTCCGCAAAGCACTTGTTTCTGTTGGATTTTTATTGTATCATGTCTGTTGTATTGTAACACAGCTACGCTGAAAAAGAAATTATTATTCGTTACAGGAGTGAATGCACCATGAACATTCTCGTTATCAACGCCGGCAGCTCCAGTCTGAAGTATCAGCTGATGGATCCGGATACCGGCGTCGTCACCGCAAAGGGTCTTTGTGAGCGTATCGGTCTTGACGGCCGTTTGAACCACAAAGTTCCTGCCACCGGCAAGAAGTATGAAAAGGACATCCCCATGCCCACCCACAAGGAGGCCATTGAGGCTGTCATGTCCATTCTGGTCGATCCGGAATACGGCGTTATCAAGTCCGTCGATGAAATCGACGCTGTCGGTCACCGCGTTCTCCACGGCGCTGAAAAGTTCGTGGAAAGCTGCCTGATCACCGATGCCTGCAAGGAAACCATCCGTGAGTGCATTCCCCTCGGCCCGCTCCACAACCCCGCAAACCTCATGGGCATTGAGGCGTGCGAAAAGGCCATGCCCGGCAAGCCCCAGGTTGCCGTGTTCGACACCGCGTTCCATATGACCATGCCCCCCAAGGCCTACCGCTATGCCATCCCCACCAAGTACTACACCGAGGATCATCTGCGCCGCTACGGCTTCCACGGCACGTCCCACCGCTTCGTCTCCAAGCGCTGCATCGAGCTGATGGGCGGCGTTGAAAATGCGCACCGCGTGATCGTCTGCCATCTGGGCAACGGCTCTTCCCTGTCCGCTGTCAAGGACGGCAAGTGCCAGGATACCTCCATGGGTCTGTCCCCTCTGGCCGGCGTCCCCATGGGCACGCGCGCGGGCGACATCGACACCTGTGTTGCACAGTTCATCATGAACAAGTACAATATGTCCGCCGACGACTGCCTGACCATGCTCAACAAGAAGTCCGGCGTTCTGGCGCTGTCTGACGGCGTTTCCTCTGACTTCCGTGATCTGGACGCAGCCGCCGAGCAGGGCAATGAAGCCGCCAAGCTGGCGCTTGAGAAATTTGCCTACGAGGTCAAGAAGTATATCGGCGCATATACCGCCGCGCTTGGCGGCGTTGACTGCCTGGTCTTTACCGCAGGCGTCGGCGAAAACTCCGCGTCCATGCGCGCTTCCATCTGCGACGGTCTTGAGTATCTCGGCATCAAGATTGACCCCGAGAAGAACAAGCTCCGCGGCGAAGAGGTCATCATCTCCACGCCCGACTCCAAGGTCAAGGTTTGGGTCATCCCCACCAACGAAGAGCTGATGATTGCGCAGGATACCGCTGCGCTGTGCAAGTAATTCATCTTTTTTAAATGCAAGGTTGCCTCAGCAGCTGCTGAGGCAACCTTTTTAGGAGGAACACAGCAATGACTGTTATTGATCGTTTTTTGAAGCTTGTCTCGTTTGAGACCACCTCGGATGAAGCATCGGAAACCTGCCCCTCCACGCCGAACCAGAAGCTGCTCGGCGCAGAGCTGGTGCGCCAGATGCAGGAAATGGGCATTTCCGATGCGCACATGGACGAGCACGGCTATGTCTATGGCACTGTCCCGGCAAATACCGATAAAAAGCTCCCGGTTCTCGGCCTGATTGCCCACATGGACACTTCTCCCGACGCCTCCGGCAAGGATATTAAGCCGCGCATCACCGAGCCGTATGCAGGCGGCGACGTAATCTTGAACGCCGAAAAGGACATCCGTCTCTCCCCGGCCGATTTCCCATCGCTGAACCGTCACATTGGCAAGCGTCTGATTGTCACCGACGGCACTACGCTCCTTGGCGCGGATGACAAAGCAGGCGTTGCCGAAATTCTCGCCGCCGCGCAGGCGCTTCTTGCATCTGACCGGCCGCACGGCACGGTTCGCCTTGGCTTTACGCCCGACGAGGAGATTGGCCGCGGCGCGGATCTGTTTGACGTCAAAGGCTTTGGCGCAAACTATGCCTATACCGTTGACGGCGGCGCAATCGGCGAGCTGGAATATGAAAACTTCAACGCCGCCTCCGCCGTTCTTAAATTTAACGGCCGCAGCGTCCACCCGGGTGATGCAAAGGATAAGATGATAAGCGCCATGCTCATGGCCATGGAGTTTAACGCGCTTCTGCCCGCTATGGAAACGCCTGCGCACACCGAGGGCTACGAGGGCTTTTACCATCTGACTGACATGAGCGGCAGCGTGGAGCATGCGCAGCTCAAATACATCATCCGTGACCACGACCGCGAAAAATTTGAGCACCGGAAAGCTGTCATGCAGCAGACTGCGCAGGAAATCTGCAACATCTATGGTAAGGACGCTGTGCAGCTGACGCTGCGCGACAGCTATTACAACATGAAAGAGCAGCTCAGGGACTGCATGTTCCTGATTGACGACGCCAAGACCGCCATGCAGCAGATCGGCATCACGCCCATTGTCACGCCCATCCGCGGCGGCACGGACGGCGCGCGCCTTTCGTATGAGGGGCTGCCCTGCCCGAACCTGTGCCCGGG
>CAKTUT010000173.1 GCA_934621665.1 uncultured Oscillospiraceae bacterium
CGGGTCACGGTACGAGTATCACCATAACTGGTAATGGTTAGGTTTTTGTTATAAAACCGGGCGCACTTCGTCATGGTCAAATCGCTCATAACATAGATTGTCGCACCGTTCGATGCATGCTCAACCGCTTTGGCCAGCGTGGCAAAAGGCGCCTCTTTTGTTCCCAGACCAGCATCGCTGCCGTCATTCTTCACATAGATAGCGGCTGCTGCCGGTGTCCTTACAGGCGTGCCAGCCGCCGCGTCCAACTGCTCCTCTGGACTTGACTGCTGTTCCTCGGAGTGCTCGCTTAGAGTTCCCATAGTCTCTACAGCAAAAGCTGCCGTATGCAAAAACGTTACGACCATGCAGAGGATCAGTAACAAGGATAGGATTCGCTTTTTCATTGACGTACCTCCATGTGTTTGAAGTATCTATATCAAGCCCGCCTTGCAGCAGGACGAATGTTATCGGCGCACAGTGTGCATCCTTTTTGCGCCCCACTTAGCGGCAAGGTCCGGATACAGCGGCGCAAAGTCGTTGTTTTGCCTCACATTTTTGCTGGTGCAATAGGTATAGACGAACTCCGCCGCAAAGGTGGCAGCAGGCAATAAGCCTATCGTCATTATGATGCAGAGCTAAAGTACTAAAGATGCGTTTTTACAAAAACGATCCCTCTTTCTGTTTTTGCAATGTGTACTTTTGCAAATTCACGCACGATCTTCCAATTAATAACATTATATAGGAGATGTTCTGGAAATTCAATAGCTTTCAGCCGTTTTTTATTCAAAAATTTCCAGCTTGTAAAAGAAAAAATGTTCCAGCCAGAGCAAATTGCCCTGACTGGAACAAAAAAATTTTTACATGAATCGTGCTTTCTTATCACACATGAGCATTTGCGCCGGGCGCTTTTGCGCATATCCGGACGGCCTACGCTTCCGGTACATGAATATCCAGATAGTAAACCGGATGCTGTGCATCAAGCAAAACGCTAGACTCTTTGCTCTCATTGTCAAAGCCAAAGTCCTGATCGACGATCGTCACAATACCGCGTGTATTGAGCGCTGCTGTCTGGCCTGTCAGGTTCAGATTGCTGCCAAGCACAGTAGCCACCTCAACGCCGCGCAGCGCCGTGTCACTATGATCACAATCGTAGAAGTTCTGGCTGCAGGGCTTTGCGGCATGAATCGTCACCGTGACGCTTTCCCCCGCCGGAATGGTGACATCAAATGCGGCATAGAATACACGCGGCATCGACGCTGCTTCTGAAATTGCATTTTCCATGCGTCCATCGTCGTATCGCTCCGCCGGATTATCCGACAAAACACCGTACTGCGTCAAAAGCTCGACTGTGCACCGCAGAAGCAGTGTTTTTGCTTCTGAACGCAATTCACTGTAGCCGTATGAACGAAGATAGTTGTCAATCGACAGCTGTAAGAGTTCTACCAGCGTCATTTCTTCGCGCGTCACATCAGCGGACACGCCGTCCAGTTCGGTTCCGGTCTCACACGCACCATTGCGGTATCCCTGCATCGTCATCTCGCCGATGTCATCGCCAAGAACGGCCAGAAAGCGCAGCTCAGGCGTACCGTTTTTGCGGTGACTGCGGGTGAAATAGCTGTAGGTTGTCTCGCTTGTGCGCTCGTTATACGACCAGCCATTAAAATCATACGTCAAGATTGTTGTACTGTTCTGGTCATAGGTGAACGAAACGGCAAGCGTCGCCGCGTCCGCGTCTTCTGGTGCAGCGCTGTTTTCAAATCGGTAGACCGTGACAGTCTGTGACAAATCCGGCAGATCGGACAGTGCATCGGCCAGATAGCTTCCATCTGCCAAAAGTGCTGCATAGTCCGAGAACGAGGACGCATAGCGTAAGTTGCTTCGGCTGTCAAAGTCATAGAGATCGCCATAAACCGGCGCAAAGCCGCCGCTGTAGCCGCCAGCATAAGTTGCTGCCTGCACTGGCGCGCTGTCCACTGTGACCGTTGGAGTAAGCGCATTCAGTTCATTTACGTAACCCGTAAATGGCCAGAGCGCGGTTACGGTAACATCATGGTCAGACGTATTTGTCAGAATGTAGCGATCGGTCAAAAGTACGTCGTTATCACGAACCGCAAAGGTCTGAATGTCACCGTTTTCATCTGTATAGTTGATCGCCTCACGCGAAAACGACCGAAAATCCATCGTCAGCGTACGCTCGGCGCTGACGGCATCAGTTTTCTCTGCCAGCGTCAGCGGGAGAACCGGTCCTTGATAAGAGGAAAAGTCGCCGCCCTTGCCGTCCGTCACTTCCGATAAGTCGGGCACAGCGTTCTCTGTCGATGCGGAGTCTGGCGCTTCTTCGGCGGGGGACTCCATGGCGGGGGATTCCGCGGGTGCGTCATTTGTATCTACAGCCGTGCTGGCCGCTTTCGATCCTGCACCGGTTGTCACAAATTTTGCAAAGCCGATGGCAAGCACTGCGCACGCTGCAAGTGCTGTCCACTTGACCCATGCACCACGCTTTTGCGGTCTGACAGCTGGCTGCTCGCTCTCCTCCAGCCAGGCCGGACTTACCCGTCCGATGGCCGAGAACAATTCTTCTCTTGTCATACGACGTACCCCTCCCTTACAAGCGCTTCGCGCAGCTTCTGCCGCGTGCGGTGCAGCATCACGTTTACGCCATTCGGCGTCAGCGCATAGCGCTGCGCAATTTCCGCTGCCGACTCCACAAAGAAGTATCGCCGCAGAAACACACCGCGTTCGCGCGCCGGAAGCGTCTGCAAAAATGCGTTGATGCAGTCGCCAAGCGCCGAGGCCATCGCTTCGGACTCAACGCTCTGCCGCCCATCGGCGCACTCTGCCAGCTCATCCAGCGCGACCTCCAGTACACCGCCGCCACGCTTTGCTGCCTGCGCGGCCTTGACGCGGTCAAACGACAGATTCCGTGTAATCGCTGCCAGAAACATCTTTAAAAGCTGCGGTCGCTGCGGCGGCATGGCATTCCAAGCACGCAGCCACGTGTCACTGACGCACTCCTCCGAATCCTCGTGTGAGCACAAAATCCGGTTTGCCACTGTGTAGCAGTAGCTTCCATATTTTTCGTCGGTTTTCTCAATGGCCGCGCCGTCGCGCTGCCAGTACAGCTCAATAATCTGCGCATCCTCCATACGCGCGCCTCCTTTCTCTATATCCATATAGACGACAGTAACAGCTGAGAATTACACTGTAAAAAAACCTCCCGAATCAATTTCCGGGAGGTTTTACCGTTTACTGCATCACTACCTTGTGGAAGATCTTCTTGCCCTTGCGGATTTTCAGGCCGTCTTTCAGCTGCTCTGCCGTAAAGCTTGCGTCGATGCTCGCGACCTTTTCGTCGTTTACAACCACACCGCCCTGCTGAACAAGTCTGCGACCCTCACCCTTGGACGGGACAAGGCCGCACTTGAGCAGCAGATCAATCACGGTAATTTTGCCGTCGGTCAAATCTGCATCCGCCAGCTCAGTGGTTGGCATATTCGAATCGTCGCTGCCGCCTGCGAACAGTGCTCTTGCAGCCGTTTCGGCTTTTTGT
>CAKTUT010000174.1 GCA_934621665.1 uncultured Oscillospiraceae bacterium
CCCTTTTGCTCCGCATTGTGAATCAGATTCACCGCCGCGGTTTTCAAGCCCGAAAACGACATATCCAGCTCATTTCCTGCCACATGGCTGTGTGGCATGGGGTATTTCGCGTCATCTCCCGTCTGCGCCGCCTTGTCCAGCGCTGCGCCGCCCGGATATGGCATTCCAAGCAAACGCGCCACCTTGTCAAAGCACTCGCCTGCCGCGTCGTCGCGCGTCGTGCCGAGGATGTGAAATTCCGTATAGTCGCGCACATCCACAATCAGACTATGTCCACCCGAAACAACCAGACACACAAACGGTGGCTCAAGTTCCGGATAGGCCAGATAATTTGCCGCAATGTGCCCGCGGATATGGTGCACCGGAATCAGCGGCAAATCGAGCGCCAGCGCCGCCGCCTTGGCAAAATTCACACCAACCAGCACCGCACCGATCAGGCCCGGCGCGTATGTCACGCCGATGGCATCAATATTGCTCCGCGTCAGTCCCGCCGTTTCCAGTGCCTGATCAGCCAGCGCATAAATCGCCTCAATATGCTTTCGCGACGCAATCTCCGGCACAACGCCGCCGTAGAGCTTGTGCAGCTCCACCTGAGATGCAATGCAGTCAGTTAAGATTTCCCGACCGTCGCGCACAATAGCAACGGCAGTCTCGTCACACGACGATTCCACAGACAAAATATTCATTCGTTCCACTCCTTTTTCAGGATGCGCGCATCCTCTGTCGGATGAAAATAATAGCGTTTCCGCAGGCCGACCTGCCGAAATCCGAGCGACTCGTACAGCCGGATGGCCGGTTCATTTGAGTCGCGCACCTCCAGGGTCAAGCTAACCACACTGCGCGCGCGCAGAGCATCAAACAGCGCCAGCGCTAACTTTCGGCCAAGCCCCTGTCGACGGAACTCCGGTGCAACGGCCAGATTCATCATATCAGCCTCATCCGGTACAATTTGACTGCCAATATAACCTGCAACCTTGCCGTCGTGCTCAGCAACCAGCCACACGCTCAGCTCATTTTGCAGCTCCGGCAGGAATGCCGCCTCCGGCCACGGATCAGAAAAGCAGATTGTTTCTAACGCTGCAAGCTGCGGAATATGGCGCGGCTGCATCGGTACAATTGTAAATTTCATCACTTTGCCTCATACCAGCTTGCGCCGGTCTTTGCCTCCACCAGCAGTGGCACGGACAGGTGCATCACGTTTTCCATCTGCTCTGTCACAATCGCCTTGACCTGCTCAGTTTCTTCCAGCGGGCACTCAACAATCAGCTCATCGTGCACCTGTAGCAGCAGCCGCGCGTTCAGTTTCTTTTCACGCAGCGCGCGGTCAACGTGCAGCATGGCAAGCTTGATGATATCAGCCGCCGTGCCCTGAATGGGCGTATTGAGTGCCACGCGCTCACCAAACGATCGGATGTTAAAATTGCTGCTCTTGAGCTCCGGCAGCATCCGGCGGCGGCCTGCCATTGTCGTGACATAGCCGTCGCGCTTCGCCTGCTCCACGATGCGCTTCATATACTCGCGCACGCCCTCATAGTTGCGCAGATAGCTGTCGATATATGTCTTGGCCTCTGATACCGGAACAGAAATATCCTCAGCCAGCGAGAACGCCGAAATGCCGTAGACAATGCCAAAGTTGACCGCCTTGGCGCGCCGCCGCATCAGCGGCGTAACGTCCTCCGGCGCAACGTCAAAGACCTGCGCCGCCGTGGCTGTGTGCACATCCAGCCCTGAACGGAACGCCTCCTGCATCCGCGTATCATCCGCGATGTGCGCCAGCACGCGCAGCTCAATCTGGCTGTAATCCGCGTCCACAAATACACAGCCATCTTTCGGAACGAACATTCTGCGGATTTCGCTTCCAAGCTCGGTGCGAACCGGGATGTTTTGCAGGTTTGGATCGGTAGATGACAGCCGTCCCGTAGCCGTGACCATGTTCTGGAATGTCGTGTGAATGCGGCCATCGTCCGCAATCTGCTTTAAAAGGCCGTCTGCATACGTCGATTTAAGCTTCGTCAGCATCCGGTAGTCCAGAATGCACGCAATAATCGGATGCTTGTTGCGGAGCTTTTCCAGCACATCCGCATTGGTGGAATAGCCACTTTTTGTCTTTTTCAGTGGCGGAAGTCCCAATTTTTCAAATAGAATCTCGCCGAGTTTTTTCGTGGAATTAATATTGAACTCTTCACCGGCATAGCGATAGACCGCGCTTTGCGTCTCGTCAATGCGGCTTTGCAGCATATTTCCAAACGACATTAGTGCCAGCTGATCAACCAATACGCCCTCGTGCTCCATCTGTGCCAGCACATTGCAGAGCGGAAGCTCAATTTCATGGTAGAGCTCCTCCATTCCGGCCTCGCGCAGCTTTTCACGCAGAACGTCATATAGGGCATCCACCGCCGCAGCCTCCGCCAAATGCGCCGCCGCGCGCGCGTTTTCCTCACTGCATTCCTCTGCATTGGCTCTGCCGATGGTGCAGCCAAGATACTGCTCAAAAACCGTATCCAGCGCATAGCTGCCGCGCGTGGCATCCAAATCATAGGCCGCAAGTGCCGTGTCAAACACAAAGCCCTCCGCCGGAAGTCCTGCCTCCAGCAGCTTCCGCATCAGTACCTTGCAGTCATGCGTTACCTTTTTGACGCTTGTGCCAAAGAGCACCGTCAAAAAATCGTGATCATGTGCTGCCGCACCCGCAAAATAATAGCCCGCATCCCCCAGCTGAACCGCAATTGCCGACAGATCGTTCTCCGCCGCAAGACTCACGTGCCCGGCCTTTTGAAGCGCCGCTGTCAGCGTTCGGGCACGCTCCGTCTCTGTCACGGTTTCCATCGTGCAGACAGCCTCAAACGCTTTTTTCTCCTCCGGCTTTGCCTCTGGCGCGTGCAGTCCATAGCGCGTCAGCAGACGCGTAAATTCAAGCTTTGTAAAAAGCGCCCACAACGCGTCGTTATCGGGCGGCTGTACCATACACGCCTCCGGTGAAAACTCCACCGGCGCTTCACAACGGATGGTCGCCAGCTCATATGACAAGTATGCGTTATCACGGCTTGCCTCCAGCTTTTTGCGCAGATTCTCTTTCAGCTCGTCCAGATGCGCATACACGCCGTCAAGCGTTCCAAAACGTAGCAGCAAATCCGATGCCGTTTTCGGTCCTACGCCGGCTACGCCCGGAATATTGTCGGAGCTGTCGCCCATCAGACTCTTGAGGTCGATCAAGCGTCTCGGTTCAAACCCATATTCATCGGTAAACGTCTGCGCGTCATAGAGCTTTGTCTCCTTTGTCGTAATCAGCTTTACGCGCACATGCTCGTCGATGAGCTGTAGACTGTCACGGTCGCCGGTAACAATCACGCAGTCCCAGCCATGCTCACCACAGAGCCTGCCGACCGTGCCAAGAATGTCGTCAGCCTCCCAGCCCTCACACGTAAATACAGGGATATTCATTGCCCGCAGTACGTCTTTCATGTACGGAAGCTGCATGGCAAGCTCCTCCGGCATGGGAT
>CAKTUT010000175.1 GCA_934621665.1 uncultured Oscillospiraceae bacterium
ATCTTCTCACCGTCACGAGCCTGAATGTGGTTGATGATGATCTGCGCAGTGAATGCGCGGCGGACGGACCATTCGGGGAACGCAGCCTGAAGCGCATCCTCAATGCCCTTGATGTCAGCAACGCGGCTGTCATTATAGGACGTGCCGAATGAGACAACCAGCAGCTCGTTTTCGCCGATCTCATCCTGATTGCGGGGGTCATCGTTTGCGGCATCACCGGTGTCAAGGCCAAAATAGTCGGGGCTTGCTTCGTCACCCTCCACGAGCGCTTTCTGTTCGTCGGTCAGCGCATCCCAAGCGGTCTTAGCCGCTTCACACGCCTCGTCGGTGTTGTCGTTGCGCTCCTGCACATAGATAGCGTCAATCAGCGCAGCCACTTCATCGGCAGCAGCCTGATCAAGCTCTTCCTGAGTGGGTTCCTCTGCCGGAGTCTCTTCCTCGGCAGGCTCTTCTGCGGGAGTTTCTTCCTTTACCGGTTCTTCCGCAGGCGTTTCGGTGTTTGCCGGTTCTTCGGCTGGGGTTTCGGTCTTACTGCTGCACGCAGCAAGCAGGCTCAGCAGCATCACAGCTGCGAGCAGGAGTGCGATGGTCTTTTTCATTAGGGTTTTACCTCTTTTCAGAATTGTTCTGAGAAAATATAAAAACGGCTGCGTTTCCGCAGCCGTTCTCTCTTGCCATGATCGTCCTGTCACTCCGGATGTAAATACCGAAGTGTCACAAACTTGCAGGAAAGCCAACCCGTGGGCAGCGGATTTGAGATTCCACGCCAAGGCAGGTCTCCTGACTTTGTTCATTGCGATCCTTGCCTTCCCAGTTTCCCAGTGGCGTATCAAGACCGCTCCCATACACAGTGACTGCATCGCTCCGGATTCACACCGGATTCCCTTTTCATCCGCCTTACGGCGGACACCTTGACGCTACAATTTTATATTTTTTCAGACGCCGTCATTATACCACAGATGCAAAACTTGTCAATTATGCAGATGTCATGATTTTGTTCCTGTGTCGTACACAAAAAATCGACACTTTGTGTCCGCGCACAGAAATGGTAACACAGTAATTCACCGCACTCCATGATCGGCATCCGCATCGCCGCAAGCAGCCGCGTCAGGCACGCGCCTCCAAGCGAGCAGCCATAGGCCGCGTTCAGATATGTTGCGCCTCTTTCCAGTGCCTCCGGCAGCAGCGCACGACACGCGGCCACACCGCCGCAGTCAATCACGCTACCATGCCGCACGATACACAAAAAATACAACATTTGCAGTGTGTTTGTCCAAAAAACTGACACTCGTGTGCTTTTGTCCGTTGCCGTGCGGGCGTTTGGCGGGTACAATGCCGGATAGAAAGCTGAGAAAGGTTGATTTGGATGCGAAATGTGAGAGCGATGCTTCAGGAAGAACCAAAGCCGTGGCGCAATTGGTTCTGTCTGATATGCGAGGTGTTCGTTCTGTATTCCATGGTGCGCTCGGTGTCCACAGGTTTGGTGTCGGACGCGCTGGTGTGTCTGCTGGTTGCAGCCGGCGTGTGTGTGCCCTATGTGCTTGAATACTTCTGGGGCTGGCGGATGTCCGACGCGGTATATGTGTTCAGTTTACTTTACCTGCTGGCCTCAATGTCTGGCCGGATTTATAAGCTTTACTATCTGATTGCCCATTGGGACAAGCTCCTGCACCTGTGCGGCGGCGTGGTGTTCGCGCTGCTCGGCTCGTATCTGCCGCTGGCAATCAATAAAAAATACAGGGATGATCTGGCGCTCCGGCTTTTGTTTGCCGTGATGTTCTCCATCTCGCTTTCGGCACTGTGGGAGTTCTATGAATTTGGAATGGATCGCTGGTTCGGCATGGATATGCAGCGCGATACCATCGTCACAACCATCCATTCCTATGACCTCGGCAATGCAACCGGCGTCATTGGCAGCATCGACAAAATCGACAGCATCATAATCAATGGCGTGCCGATGAAAGGCTATCTGGACATCGGTCTGATCGACACGATGGGCGACATGATGATTGAAACGCTTGGCGCACTTGTTTACGCACTTTTGTGTGTACTGGACAAAGGCCGCCATCCGGCCTTTACTTCCGTCACGCCGCGCAGACTGGCATAAGCTTCACCGCGTAGGCAGCCATTTCCGATATGCAAAAGCAGACCGCTGCGGCAGTCTGCTTTTTACATTGATTACATATAGTGATACTTTTTCCGTTTGGCAAATAGGAAAATCAGCGAAATGATCGTGGTGAACACCTCTGCCACCGTGATGGCGTACTTCATATACTGGTTTCAGCCGTCGTAGAACCGATAGCCGTTTCGGCCATGCTCCTTGACCTCGTAAAGCGCCACATCCGCATCCTGAAAAATGTTCTGGCTGGAATCCTCACGTCTGGAGACTGCCACACCGATGCTAAGCGTCACGGTAGGACTTCCCTCCTCTGCACACATCAGACTCTGCCCAAGTGCGGTCAGCTTTTCCTCCACCGTGCGGCGCAGTTCCCGCGACACGTCAATCATCAGCACCGCAAACTCGTCGCCGCCGATACGGAAAATGTAGTCGGTGCTTCGGAACGAGGTCTTCAGCCGCCGCGCAACCTTTCTAAGAATCTCATCGCCTACGGCGTGGCCATAGGTGTCGTTAAACGTTTTAAAGTGATCCACATCAATCAGAATCAGCGCAAATTCCACATTTCCGTGGCTGTACAGCGTCAGCGCCTTATTAAATGAGCCGCGGTTCAGCAGATCGGTCAGCGCATCGTACTCCGCTTCAGGGCGGATGAGCTTCTGAGACTCCTGATTTTCCTTAAATACGCGGTTATACGTCTCAGCCAGCGATTGAAGCTCCGCCGCGCCGATCAGAGGAACCGTCGCGTCCTGCTTGATACATTCGTTGTAGCTGACCAGCGGATTGACAATCAGCTTTCGAACAATGATGCTGTTTCCAATCAGGAACGCAATCAGCAGAACAAGCCCAAGCTCTTGTTTAATATACAAATCCTTAAAAACCGTCTCTGCGCGTCCCTTTCGTGACCCTGTCGTCTCCAACAGCTCACGCAGGCACTGCTCAACACCCTGTGATATTTTCGCTTTGGCATTCTGATATACATCGTCGCTGACCATGTCACGCGCTTTTTGCAGCTGTTCCTCGCAGGAAAGCGCCAGATCATCCGCATCCAGCGACGTTGTGCGCACCGCCGCCGGAAGCAGCTCCTGCCGTGTTCCCTGTGCCTCCGCTACAAGCCGCATAGCGTAAATCTCGCGTTTCATCAGCGCCCTCGAATCATCAAGCGCATCTGTCAGGTCATCCATAATCTGCGTACCGCTAAAATAGGTGTCCAGCTCCGCAACTGCCGACTCGCGGCTCCGCGTCACGTCTGCTTCCTGAAAATAGCCGTCCAGATACGCAGTTTTTCCGGTCATGGTATACAGCCGTACCTGCTCAGTCAAAAGGTCAGAGCCCTTTTGC
>CAKTUT010000176.1 GCA_934621665.1 uncultured Oscillospiraceae bacterium
GTCTGGAGCTGCACCCCGTAAGCGAACTGATTTCCGGCAGCGAAACGCTGCAAACCCCGTGGCTGTTTGCCAAGGCAATCGGCTGCGCCTTGCAATGATAGGAGGCTGCGCGTATGAAAGTAGAAACAAAGCAGACCGACGCGCGCAAGGCCGTCAGGTGCCCCACCAAGCGCTCGGTCAACCTTGCCAAGCGCGAATCGCGTTCGCGCAATATCGTCACGCTGGTGTGCGGCATTGCGCTGATTGCCGTTCTGGCGGCGGCCGTGGCAAAATTCGGCGTCATTGACCAGCTGGCGCGTCAGCGCGAGGCTGAAAACGCCTATAACGCCACCCACGCCCAGTATCTTGAGATGCAGCAGGCAATTGAAAACTATCCCGCCGTTGAGCAGGAGTACCGCACATATTCGCGCAAGTGGATGCAGGACGATACCTCCGGCATGTTCGTGTCGGTTGACCGCATCGACGTGCTGGCGCTTCTGGAGAATCACCTCCTGCCCTATGGCAAGGTGAAAAACCTGATTGTGCAGGCCGAGACGATGGTTGTTTCGATGTCCGGCATGAATCTGGAGCAGATTTCCACCATGTTTGCCAAATTGCAGGAGCAGCCCATCGTGTCCAGCGCCGTTTTGAACATCGCCGCCACGGCGGATAAGTCGGCGGACGCAAGTGATCTGGACTTCTCCATCACCATTATCCTACAGTCCGCAGAAGAGGAGGCCGCATCATGAATCGTGCATTTACGACACGTGAAAAGGTTCTGCTGGTCATCCTTGCGGTTCTGCTGATCGGCATCGGTTATTTCAAGCTGATTTTAGAACCGATCAACTCCAGCATTGAAACCTATCAGTCCAACACCGCCGCCGAGCAGGACGAAATTCTGCTCAATACCGTTACGCTGACACAGATGAAGATGATGCAGACGGAGCTGGACGAGATTCACGCCTCCGGCGACGCAAAGCCGCTGCCGTCGTATGATAACTCGGACAAGCTTCTGGTGGAGCTGAACCAGATTCTGGACAAATCCGACGATTATTCGCTGAACTTTGCCGGCACATCGGTGCTTGACGGCGGCTATATTGTCCGCCGCCCGCTGAGTCTGACGTTCACTACCAAAACGTATGACGAGGCGCGCACCATTCTGACCGAGCTGCACGACAGCGACAACATCAATCAAATATCCGATCTCTCCATCAGCTTTACCGACAACAACGACACCAGCCGCGTTGAGGTCTCGCTGTCGATCGCGTATTACGAGCTGGAGGGATAACGTAAAGCAGGCCGGAATCCACGATTGAATCTGGTTTTCTGCTTTTTCAGGCATGATCATTTTGTTTGCCGGTGAGACCCGGCTGGAGTACAGGTATGACGTTTTGGAACAACAAAAAGCAAACTGAAAAACGCCGTGCAGGCTTTACCCTGTCAGAAGCGCTGATCGTTGTGGCCATTATTCTGATTCTGGCGTTGGTGGCGATGCTTTCTCTGACCACCATCCGCAAAAATCTTCGCCAGAAAGAGCTCGACAGCAAGGCCGAGATCATCTACGTTGCCGCACAGAACCGCATTGCCGAGCTGCGCGCGTCCGGCTTTGAGTCGGTCTATCAGCCGAACGGTACGAACGGCGTCCTGCACCTTGACTATACGCCCTGCGACGCGGAAACAGCCACCACGCTGAAAGATGATACGCTTTGCTATGTCTCCTCTGACCACAAGGGCGACGTTTCCATGGCCGCCTCCACGCTGCTGCCCGAATCGTCGGTTGACGCCGAGCTGCGCAGCCATGACTGGCGCATCGAGTTTGACCCGTCCAGCGGCAGCATCTACGGCGTGTTCTACTCTGAATCGAACGCAATCCCCGACGCACGCACGGCAGACGACTACCGCATCCGCAGCATACGTCTGAAGTCGGGCGCAAAGGTCGGCTACTACGGCGGCGACGTGACGAACGTGGAGTCCGCCGACGTCCTCAAGCCCGAAATCCGCATCATGAATGATGAAAAGCTGACCGCCACATTCTACTGTAACAACCCCACGGCCAGCGCACTGACATTTACCATCACGCTCTCCGATGGGAAGAACACTTTTGAAAAGGTTGTCACCAATCCCACAAAGATCAATAGCCGTACCTACAGCTATACGTGGGTACTTGATTCGCTGGAATCTGACAGCACGCGCTTCTACAACCAGACGAATAACCAGCTCACCTGCGGCACAACGCTGAACGTCAAGCTCACCGTCTCCAGCGCCAGCCCGCGCGTAGATGACGCAAGCAGCTCCGTCAACACGAACTCGCTCTTTGCCGACCCGCGCTACGGCGCAGACAGCAATACGGCGCTGATTGCCTATGGCCGCCACCTGCAAAATCTTGACAGCGCGTCCCACGTATCGGATACGATCACTAAGGCCGTGCAGATCAGCGACATTTCCTTTGCCGACGATGCCGCGAACGACAAGGACTGGTATAGCTATTACAACACCACCTACTGCTATCCGTCGGGCTTCCACCCCATCCGCAACGACAAGCTGACAAGCTATAACGGCTTCAGCAACCTCGGCGGCACGGAGCTGTACTCCGCGATCTACTCTCTGAACATTCAAAAGCCGGACGATTGCACAGATCTCGGTCTGTTTGAGCATTTTACCGGCAGTATTACCAGCGTCACGTTGACCGGCGCAAAAATCGGCGCAGAGACAGACGGTAATACCAGCGTCGGCACGCTCGTCGGCCGCGCAAGCGGCAACTTGACGCTGGAGAATTGCCGCACGTTCCTCAACGCGCAAAAGGGCGACCTGACGGGTCTGCCCGAGACCAGCGATCCCGCACAGGTCAAGCCCTGGCTTCAGGGCGGCGTGGTCGGCGGTCTCATCGGCACGGCTGACGCAGGAACTGCCGTCGAAATTAAAACGTCTCTTGCCGCTTCTGCCCTCAGCGCTGCGCAAAACGCGGGCGGCCTGATCGGCGTGGCAAACGGCACCGTCAATATCACAACCTCCTACGCCGACTGCTACCTCAAGGGCAATGTTACCGGCGGTCTCGTCGGCGGCATGGGTACAGCCGCTCAGCTCTCGCTTGAAAACTTCTACGCCGCAGGCTATCAGACCGCAGCGACAACAGCGGCTGGGCTTGTCCCCGGTGCGCTGGCGCAGGCTTCCAATGGCTACGCCGCCTTTGACTACTCCAACACCAACGTCAAAATCTACTCCACTGCAGCCAGCGGCTCCGGAGGAACGCACGTCGGAAATGTTTACTATCTGTCCGGCTTTGGCGGTACTGACGTCGTCAATCTTGACTCCACGCAAGGCAGAACATACAAAGAGCTTTCCGACAAGAAGATGCTGAACTCTCTCGGAAGTGCGTTTACCCTTTCCTCCGGCGACGCATCATTCCCCTACAACCTGCTCAAGCAGGGTCTTACCTACTACACCTATCCACG
>CAKTUT010000177.1 GCA_934621665.1 uncultured Oscillospiraceae bacterium
ATGAACTGGGCTATGGCGCGGAGGCAGACTTCTGGGCAAATGTCGGACTGCTCCATGATCTGGATTTTGAGCAGTTTCCCGAGCAGCACTGCACCAAATCGCAGGAGTTGATGCGTGATGCGGGTGTTGACGAGGCAACGATTCACGCGACAGCAAGCCATGGCTACGGTATTACAGTGGAGATCCAGCCGGAGCACGAGATGGAAAAAGTGCTCTATGCGTCGGACGAGCTGACCGGCCTGATCTGGGCGGCGGCACTGATGCGCCCGAGCAAGAGCACAAAGGATATGGAGCTCAAGTCGCTGAAGAAAAAATATAAGGACAAAAAATTTGCCGCGGGCTGCTCGCGCGAGGTGATTGAGCGCGGCGCGCAGATACTGGGCTGGGAGCTGGATACGCTGTTGACGCGGACCCTGGAAGCCATGCGCGCCAGCGAGGACACCGTGGCGGCGGAAATGGCGGCGCTGTAAAATGACATCGTTTGCGCTGAAATATCTGGCGCTGGCGGCCATGCTGCTTGACCACGTGGCGGCGGTGCTCTACCGCTGCGGTTGGATGGGCTGGACGCTGAAAACGGCGCTTCGCTGTATCGGCCGGCTGGCGTTGCCCATCATCGCATGGCAGACGGCGCAGAGCTGGCGTTACACATCGGATAAGTATCGCTATTTGCAGCGGCTGCTGCTGGGCGCGGCTGTTTCTGCCGTACCCTACAGTCTGACGTTTGGCACGGCTGGAGATGGAACGCAGCTTGCGCTTTCCATTTCCGGCTGGCAGCTTGCCGGTGCGCTGGCGGGCGCGGCAGCGGCCGTCTATGGCGCGTGGATGGAGAGTGATGCAAAAAAGCGCCCCGGCGCAATTTGCGTAACTGCGGCCGCGGCGCTGATGCTGCTATTTTCGGTTCAGGTGAATGGAATTTGCCTGCTTGGCGGCAGACAGTCCATTTTCTATACGCTGGCCGCGGGCTGCATTGTGTGTTCGCTGCTGGACGCGGATGAAACAAAAACACCGATGGGCTATCTTTGGCGCGCAGCGGTGCTGCTGGCGCTGGTTGGATGCGTCAAGATCGACTATGACGTGCGCGGTATTTTTCTGATTGCGGCGTTCTTCCTTGTGAAAAAGCCGTGGCAGAACGCAGTGGCGGTGCTGCTTTTTGCGCTGTGGAGCGCGGCCTATGGCAGCTGGAGTCGCGAGAGCCTGATCTATCTTGTTGGCTACTGCGCGTCGCTCGTGTTTATCTTAACGGCGAACGGTCAGCGAGGCAAAGGCGACAAGCGGCTGTTTTATATTATTTATCCGGCACACCTTGCGGTGCTTGGCGCGGCGCAGGTGCTGCTGCACTAGGGTGTATCTGAAAACGCATGATGTGACCGGCAGCGAGGGATTTTTGCGTTGAGCAAGACATTTTTCCGCAGGAATACTGACGTATTTCAAGGAAAAATGGCGCGGCACACCGCAAAAAGGCCCGCTGTCCGGGTGCGTTGGGAGTTTTCAGATACACCCTAAGGTGCGCTACATTGCGGTTGCCGCGGCGGCGACGCGCTGGTGAATCAGATCGTGCCCCTTTTGCGAGGGATGAATGCCGTCGTCGCTGATGAGCGTCTGGAAATCCGCGCGCTGCAAAAACGCGCCGCGCAGATCGACGATCGGGCAGCCGAGCGATTGCGCAAGCTGGCAGAGCATGGTGTTATAATATTCCTGCCAGCGGTAGAGATGGTTAACGTCGCCAAGCCACTTTAAAATATGATCCGCGTTTTTTCCTGCGCTGATGCATTGCATATAGCGCTCTGCCTCCAGCGGGATGATCGACGCAACGGCCACGCGTGCGCCGCTTTGCTGCGCCGTTTCGATCAACGTGCGGTAGCCCGCGCAGAACGCCTCCGGCGGTACGGCGGGCAGATGCTCGTCATCCGGACGCGCGGCGATCTGCGCCCAGTCATAGTCGCAGTCGTTGCCGCCGAACGAAAGAAGAACGGTGTCATCCTGCGTGCAGAGTCCAAGCTTTCGCTGCATGATGGCAAATCCGGTCTTGACCGTCGCACCCATTTTCGCGTAGTTTACGCCGGTGATGGCGTTTTTCGACAGAAACGAGAAATCGTGATCCTGACAGAGACGAAATTTTCCGTTTTCGTGGATGACACCTTTCATGACGGAGTCTCCGAAAATCATCAGTTGGCGCATTGCGCTCACCCTTTCGTGTGTGCTCTGCGACGAGTATAACCGGCGGAGACACAAAAAGCACCCGAAAGGCGTGAAGCGGTGCTCTCGGTTCACGCTCCCAAGCTGCAAGAAAACGGAGAGCGTGGTCTCAGAAATGTAGAAAATGGACTCTACTGGCGATAGAGTCCGAGAAAGAAGCGTGTTTTGCATGGTTTATTGTCTCGAATTGCTGCTGGCGGGCGTCTTGCAGGGCATTATGGTGTCGCTGAACGGCCAGCTTGGCAATTACTACAGTATGTTCGGCATCTGCTTTTTCGTGCACGGCATTGCGATGGTGCTGCTGCTTGTGTACCTGCTGGCCATCCGGCGTGAACGGCTGAATTTTGCCGGTGCGCCGTGGTATGTGTATCTGGTTGGCGCGATGGGTATTGCAATTGTCTCCACCAGCAGCTGGTGCACACTGCAAATCGGCGCGACGGCAATGCTGGCGCTGTCCACAGCGGGACAGCTGATTTCCTCCGGCCTGATTGATCAGTTCGGACTGTTTGGAATGCCAAAGGTGCGCTTCCGCGCGCGGCAGCTTCCGGCGTATGTGCTGGTGGTGGCCGGTGTGGCACTGGTCGTATTTTGCTGAGGAGGTGGCATGATGCTGTATTTTATCACTGCGTTTTTAAACGGCTTCTGCAACTCCATCAATAAAATGATGAACGTCAAGGCAGGACAGGTGTTCGGCGCAGCAAAGGGCGCGCTGATTAACTATATTGAGGCGACGATTCTTTCGCTGGCGCTGGTGTTCCTGACTGGAAACGGCAGCGAAATGCGCTTTGCGCATCTGGCGTCCGTGCCGCTCTGGGTATACCTTGGCGGCGTGTGCGGGCTGGTTGCTATGGTGCTGATTATCGTCGGGACGCTGAAAACCAGTGTGCTGCTGTCGTCCATTCTGGCGCTGGTGGGAAACCTCGGCGCAGCGCTGGTGCTGGACTGGGTGTTCTATGGGATGTTCAGCTGGCTCAAGGTGCTTGGCATTTTCATGATCCTCTGCGGCACGGCATGGCTTCAACGGACAAAGGATGCACCCGCCGAGGCAGAAGCAAAAGAAACAACGTAAGAAAATCACAAAGCCGCACTTCCGTGCGGCTTTCAGCCTGTCGAAAAACCTCGTAGCGTTCCGCCGCGCACGGCGGAATAAAGTGTGAATCCGTTTTGCCCGGCGGCGTGTACGTCGGGCAAAACACACTACGTGCCGCAAGTGTGGAAT
>CAKTUT010000178.1 GCA_934621665.1 uncultured Oscillospiraceae bacterium
CGCTATGTTGATCTGATTGTGAACCCAGAGGTTAAGCGCAACTTTATCATCCGTTCGCAGTTCATTAAGCATTTGCGCGACTATCTGGACAATATGGGCTATATCGAGGTCGAGACGCCGGTGCTGAACACCATCGCCGGCGGTGCTGCTGCGCGCCCATTTATTACGCACCATAATACGCTCGACATTGACATGTATATGCGCATTGCAACCGAGCTTCCGCTCAAGCGGCTGATTGTCGGCGGTATGGAGCGCGTGTATGAGGTCGGCCGTATTTTCCGCAACGAGGGCATGGACCCCAAGCACAATCCCGAGTTTACTACGGTGGAGCTGTACCAGGCCTATGCCGACTTCCACGACATGATGGATATCGCTGAGGGTGTTTATACCACGTTTGCGCAGAAGTACCTCGGAACGTATGAGCTGGAATGGATGGGCGAGAAGATCGACCTGAAGCCCGGCTGGCCGCGGCTGACAATGGTTGAGGCCGTTAAAAAATACGTTGGCGTGGACTTCGCTGCCATCAGTGACGACGCGGAGGCAGTTGCTGCGGCAAAGGCCGTCGGCGTAGAGCTTGCCGATGCGGCAGAAAAGACGTGGGGCAACGCGCTGTATGCATGCTTTGATCAGAAAGTTGAAGAGCATCTGGTGCAACCGACGTTTATTACTATGTACCCGGTTGAGGTTTCGCCGCTGACCAAGCGCAGTCCGAAAGACCCAAGACTTACTGAGCGGTTTGAGTTCTTCATCTGCCGCAGTGAGATGGGCAATGCCTACTCTGAGCTGAACGACCCGATTGACCAGCGCGAGCGCTTCATGAAGCAGGTTGAGCAGCGCGAACGCGGCGACGACGAGACCGAGATGCTCGATGAGGATTTCCTGACAGCTCTGGAATACGGTATGCCGCCTACGGGCGGTATGGGAATGGGCATTGACCGCGCGGTGATGCTCTTTACTGGTGCGGATACCATCCGCGAGGTTATCCTGTTCCCGACAATGAAGCCGTTGGACACTCCCAAGTCGGAGAAAAAGCCTGAGGAAGTCGGTATCATCGGCGGAGCTAAGGGTACGGTCGAGATCGAGATTAAGGACGAGCCGATTGATTTTTCCAATGTGGAGATCGAGCCGCTGTTCAAGGATTTCGTGGATTTTGACACCTTCTCCAAGTCTGATTTCCGCGCCGTGAAGGTTAAGGAATGCGAAGCCGTGAAGAAGTCAAAAAAGCTCTTAAAGTTCGTTTTGGACGACGGAACCGGGGAAGATCGGGTCATTTTGAGCGGTATTCACGAGTATTATGAGCCGGAGGAGCTGGTTGGAAAGACCTGCATTGCCATCACCAATCTCCCGCCCCGCCCCATGATGGGCATTGATTCCTGCGGTATGCTCATCTCTGCCGTGCATCACGAAAACGGCGAGGAGCGGCTGCATCTTCTGATGCTCGATCCGCACATCCCGGCTGGCGCTAAAATGTATTAAAATGTAAGCCCCGGCACGGTTCAGCGTGCCGGGGCTTTGCGGCATTTGAAGCTGATTTTAAGCACAAAATTCGACGGATAAGCGTGAAATTCGCCAAATTTTTACTGTGGCTGTTTGACATGGGAAAAGTTTCGTGTATAATAAAGTACGCCTGTCGCCAAATTACACCGAATCAGAAAGAAATGCGGCAGAATGTGTGGTGCTTTGCACAGGAGGGCTCTTGTGTTGAATCTTTTTACGCGCGCACGCGCGCGCATACAAAAAATTCTGCGGCAGATGCGTCCGGCGCAGATTATCGTGCTGGTGTTCGCACTGCTGATTCTGGCGGGAGCGTTGCTGCTTTCACTGCCCGTATCAGCGGCAAGCGGTAAACCGACACCGTTTTTGACCTGCCTGTTTACGGCTACGTCTGCCACGTGCGTGACGGGGCTGAGCGTGGTAGAGACAGGACTCCACTGGAGCGTTTTCGGTCAGTGGGTTATTCTGGTGATGATTCAGATTGGCGGTCTCGGCTTCATGTCGATTGCGTCTATTTTCTTTCTAGTGCTGCGGCAAAAAATCGGCCTGAAAAAGCGGATGGTGCTGGCGCAGGCGCTGAGCATGGAGTCGATGGGCGGCATCGTCAGCATGGTAAAAAATGTCCTCCTTGGCACATTCGCCGTGGAGGGTGCTGGCGCGGTGATTCTGACCATCTGCTTTGTACAGCGCTTTCCGTTTTTGCAGGCACTGCGCTATGGCGTGTTTCATTCCATTTCCGCGTTCTGCAATGCCGGCTTTGATCTGTTGGCGGACGTACAATATGGTGGAAGCCTCAGCTATTACGCGCTGAATCCGGTGTTTAATGTTACAATTATGGCGCTGATTATCATTGGCGGCCTCGGATTTTTTGTCTGGGGCGATATCCGCCATCACCGGCGCTTTTCGCAGCTTAGCGTCTATACGCGTATGGTGCTGGTAATTACCGGTATCCTGATTTTCGGCGGCGCGGCGCTGTTTGCCGTGCTGGAGTGGAATAACCCGGCGACCATAGGAACGTTTGATGCTGGTCAAAAGCTTCTTTGCGCGCTATTCCAGTCGGTGACCACGCGAACGGCGGGGTTCTGTACGTTCTCACAGGCACAGATGACCGATGCGTCAAAGGCAGTATCTGATGTTCTGATGTTTGTCGGCGGTTCGAGCGGCTCAACGGCGGGCGGCCTGAAAACCGTAACGCTTGGCGTGACGGTACTCTCGGCGATTGCCGCCGCGCGCGGACGCTCACGTGTGTCGGTCTATCGCCACACCATCCCCGCCGAGCAGGTCAGTCAGGCGTTTGCGCTTCTGGCACTGATGTTCTCGCTGAGCTTTATGGGTGCAATTTACATCTCTGCCGCCAATGGCTGCGACATTACCGACGCGGTATTTGAAACTGTTTCGGCCATCGCAACCGTCGGCCTGACGGCAGGGCTTACCTCGTCGCTCAGCGCGGCGTCGCACGTAATTTTGATTATTCTCATGTTCTTTGGCCGCGTCGGCATTATGACAATCAGCGTGGGCTTCCTGACGGCAAGCCACGCGGAGGATCGCTTTGCATACGCACCGGCCAAAATGATGATCGGCTGATGGGAGGAAACACTATGAAGAAAACCTATGTGGTAATCGGACTTGGAAAGTTTGGCTCAGCCATTGCAGCACAGCTGTATGAGCTTGGAAATGAGGTTCTGGCGATTGACGAAAGCTCCGAGCTTGTTCAGCGTGCCGAGCCGCATGTGACGTGCGCTGTTGTCGGTGACGCGCGTGATGAGGATGTGCTGCGCTCACTTGGCGTTGGAAACTATGACTGCGCCATTGTCGGCATCGGCAGCGACCTTGCCACCAGCGTAATTGTAACGCTGAATCTGAAAGAACTGAAAGTGGGAAAAATCATCTGTAAGGCGACGGATGAGGTGCAAAAG
>CAKTUT010000179.1 GCA_934621665.1 uncultured Oscillospiraceae bacterium
TAATCAATCCCAAGCGCCTTACTGAAGGCGAGTGCCATCGTCGTCTTGCCCGTCCCCGGCACGTCCTCCAGCAAAACGTGACCCTTGGCCAGAATGGCCATCAGAATTTTTTCAATAATTTCATTCTTTCCAATGATTACCTTATGTATTTCCGCCTGAATGTTCTGTGTCAGTTCGTTCATATGCTTTCTCCTGTCTATATCGTCACATGTTCTCGTTTATGGAATGTCCTCGCCGCCGGGATTTGGTTCTTCCGGATCGGTCGGCTCTGTCGGGTCTGGCGGCGTCGGCTCAACCCAGTCGGGATCGCGCTGGCCGCAGACCGTGCAGCAGCCGTCCTCACCATAGGTGTGCTCGCCCGCTGCTGGGAGCTCTACACGCACATCCTTTGTATAGTGCACATCCTCGTCTGTCACCGTGATACGGTAGACGCGATAGCCCGCCTCGCCGCACGTGGGCGCAAGCTCGTCGATCAGCGTAATCTGTCCCGCGTCCGCCTCCGCCATGATAATCTTACTCTCGCCGCACTTGGCGCACAGCACCGTGATTGTGCAGCGCAGCGCATCCTCCGAAAGCGTATACTGTGCGTTTTCGCTGTCATAGCTGTGTCCCTCGGACGCAATCGGCTCGGAGTAGGTGTCGCCGCAGACGCAGGTAAATACCCGTTCGCCGTCCTGCGTACACGTTGGCTCTGTGACCGTCTCAGTGTATTCATGCACATGATCGGGATCTGTTTCGCCGCACTGCGTACAGCGGCCATTTTCAAACGTGTGCGGCAGCTTTTCAATCGGCTCTGTCTTTGTCTCGCCGCAGATCGAGCATTTGAGTTCTTTCTCGCCCGCCTCTGCGCACGTTGCCTCGCGCAGAACCGTTTCAACATAGTCGTGCTCATGGTTCGGATCGGTTTCGCCGCAGATGGCGCACACGCCGTTTTGATACTCATGGTGCGGCGTATACACGCCGTCAAGCCACGTGCCGCAGTAGTGGCTGAGATTTCCCTGCGATCCGCTCATGCTGAGGCCGAGATCCTTGCCATAGGCCAGCGTAAAGCGCAGCGTCAGCACGTCGCCGTCCTCAAGGAAGCAGTTGGAAAGTCCGTAACCCATGCACACGCCGTTGACAAAATACATCCAGCCAGAGCCGCTGGTATAGTCAAACTCGCCAAGCGAGTTGCGGTCGCCGTCGCCCGAGAAGCCAAGGCCGTCTGCCTCCAGGCAGCGCATCAGATGCTCGTCGATGGATGTGCCGCGGAATGCTCTTGCCCGGCCGATGCGGCTGAGATAAAAGCCGCTGTCAAGTGTGCCCTTGTTCGTCATCTCATAGCCCATTGCCTCCAGATACGCCGCCACGGCGTAGGATGCAGGCTCATCCTGCTTGATCTCATACGAAAACGACTCTTCAAATACGCCAAGCCCAAGCACCGTCGCATCCAGCCGGACGGTGGCCGTACCGATTACATCGCCCGTATCGACAAAGCGATAGACCAGATCATACTCACGATAGGTGGAGTTTCCGTTGTCGTCCCACGCAAGCACCGTTACAATATGGTGTTCCACATCGCCCTCGGCACCAGCCTGCAAATACAGCTGGTATTCCATCGTGGTGTTGCCGGTATAGTTTGTAATCTGCTTGCCGTCCAGCGTGACAATCAGGTGGTTGCTTACGATGGGCTTCCCCTGATAATCGGTAGCCGTCACCTGAAGCGGGAAGTTGCGGTTTTTCACTTCCTCCGTCCGGCCATCCAGATTGGTTACAACCGTGGGCGGATTTTCGCCCTTTTCCGGGTCGTCGGCATTGGCGCGGCTGGCCTGATAATTGATGGTAAAGCTCTGGCTGAGCAGCGTCTGCGAGCCCTGCTTCAGCAGAATCGTAATCTGGTTGCGCCCCAGCGCCAGCTTTGCTGTATAGTCGTTTCCGTTTGCGCTGAGCCACTGGCCGGAGGTATTCGCGTTGACAATGCTCACGCGCAGATACATATCGTCCTCGCCGTTTTCAATAAAGGCGTAGAATGGGAACTGATCGTCGGTCAGCGTGTCCTGCGAGATAATGCGGTTTGCAAGATCGGTGCGGATGGCAAGCTGTTTTTCCTCATCGTCCGGCATTTCGTCATCGCCCGGCTCGTCATCCGATTTGTCTCCGTCCTCGCCGTCGCCCGGCTCTTCTGCGTCGTCGCCATTTCCCGGCTCGTCACCGTTGGCGTCTGAATCGCCGTCGCCAAGGCCATCGTCCCAGCCGGCGTCATCCTCGCCTGTTACAATCAAAATTCCCTGCCTCGCATCCTTTTCATCGGGCTGCGGCGTTGGCTGCGGCAGCTCAGGTGTTGTCTGCTCCGGCTCGTCCGGCTGCGTTTGCTCCGGCTCATCCGGCTGCTCGGGCGTATTGTCGTCCTTGCTTTCATCGCTTGTTCCGTCGCCACTCTCATCGCTCTGCCCCTGCTGCGACGATCCGGCCGTGGCCGCGCCTCCGCCGCCAAGCGTCGCGTCCAGTTCCGACGCGCTTGCATCATAGCGGACAGCCAGCGCCTCAATATTCAGTCCCGGATATTCCGCTGCCTGTGGCTTTTTCGGCTCTTCCCGCCCTGCGCCGCGCAGCAGCACCACGCCTGTTATCACGCACGCCAGCAGCACCAGCGCGCCGATCGCGCGCAGCAGTTTGTCTTTTTGCATTGTCATATGTCCCATCCAATCTCCATTTTCGCCATGATCTGGCTCTGGAACAAAAAAAACGCCGTTTTCCAAACGAAAACGGCGCACCTGTCCCATAGAAAAAAAGCACCTCCGCCCCAAAATGGGCAAAGGTGTTTTCGGTCAGAATAACATAGAAACGCTCGTTCTAGGATACTCATACATCCTTTTCATGCAAAAAACGATACACGGCACATGTCTGCACCTATTTTTTCATTTTCCGCACTAGACAGCAATTCTCCTGACTTGCTCTGTGGACGGCCAGCGCCGTCCGCGTCCATTTTCCTACCTTCTCACAGGGCTTGGTTACCCCGCAATGACTACCTTTCGGTCAAACAGCCTTGGCTGCTTTGGAAATGGCCTCAAGCTCACAGTTCCGGGTGAGTAGATTCGTTCCTTTTTCATCACGGACTGCCAAACACCTAACTGACAACCCGCGATTACACGTCTCGGATGGTATATTCAATTTTCAACTGACAGGTGCTTTTGTGCTACCTGTCCAGTTACCCATTATACAGGACGTTATATAAAAGTCAATTTGTTTTTCACAGGAATCCACAAAAATCAACATATTCCATGTTTTGTGTATTGTCTTATCCCCTGCGATAAAAAGCGGAGACCCGATTGGGTCTCCGCCTGTTTTCGTTATACAATCGCAAGCTTATGGCAGCAGCCCGTGCCAAGGAC
>CAKTUT010000180.1 GCA_934621665.1 uncultured Oscillospiraceae bacterium
CAGCGCATAGCTTGCGTAACTGCCGCCGTGCAGCTCGTCCAGAACCGCCGCCGCGTCCTTGGGAAGCTTGAAAAGGTTGCCGCCCTTGACTGGCTCCATGACAATCACAGGCTTGCCGTATTTCTGGCAGACCGCATAGCACGCGCGGCTCTGCACCGCCGGATCGTCATAGTCTATGTAGTTAAATTGCAGCTGGACAACCTCAATCTCCGGATAGGTTGTCAGGATTTTCTCCAAAAACTCCGCCGTGTCGTGGAACGAAATACCCACATGGCGAACCTTGCCCTCTTTTTTTAGCTCAAACGCCGTCTCATACGCGCGGCACTTGACAAAATGGTCAAAGTTCATCATGCTCTGTGCGTGCATCAGATAAAAGTCAAAGTACTCCACACCGCATGCGTCCAGCTGGCGCTGGAAAAACGGACGGATATCTGCCTCCGTTTTAAAAAAGCTCGCCGTCAGCTTATCGGTCAGCACATAGCGCTCACGCGGATAGCGGCTTGTCAGGCACGTTTTCAGCGCCGTCTCCGACTTTCCGCTCAAATAACCGTGCGCCGTATCAAAATAATTAAAGCCCGCGTCCAGAAACGCGTCCACCATGCGGCTGGTCTGCTCGGTGTCAACCTCGCTGTCGTTCATCGGCAAGCGCATACAGCCAAAGCCAAAATTCTTCTGAATCTGATCCATTGTATTCATCGTTCCTTTCCCAAGAACTGTGCAGATACACTTCCCCATTTTTATTTTACAACTTAAACCATACTTTAAGTCATACTTTAAGTCAAGCATTTTTGCTTGCAAAACAGTTTGCGTCATGCTATACTGAGCAAAAATACAGATTGGAGTTGAGAAAATGTCGAACATTTCCTGCTGAATTCCGGCACAACCAATGCGTCAGCCTGACGCGGATTTCTGAGCGGCAATGACCGCTCTGGTTTGTTGTGCCTTTCGCGGGAAATTACGACATCTCTCAGCTCTTGCATGGCGTTCGTCTGTCCGGCAGGCGTAGTGTGCCCGTTTGGCTGTGGGAGTATTTCCCGCAGCCATTTTTTCATGTTTGGAGGGCATAACCATGTCAATGATTCAAGTTACCAACCTCACGTTCTGCTATGACGGAAGCTATGACAACGTCTTTGAAAACGTCAGCTTTCAGCTGGATACCGACTGGAAGCTCGGCCTGACCGGCCGCAACGGCCGCGGCAAAACCACACTTTTGATGCTGCTGCAGGGGAAGTACGACTATCGCGGCAGCATCACCGCCTCGGTCGGCTTTGACTATTTCCCCTACAATATTCCTGACGCGTCGCAATGCGCAATCGACCTGCTTGAGGAAATCTGCCCCGGCGTGCCGCAGTGGCGCTTTCGACGGGAGCTCGGCGCGCTGGATATTCCAGAGGATGCGCTCTGGCGGCCGTTTTCCACGCTTTCCGGCGGAGAGCAGGCAAAGCTTCAGCTTGCCATGCTCTTTTCCCGGGAAAACCGCTTTTTACTGATTGACGAGCCGACAAACCATCTGGACGTAGCCGGGCGCGCACTTGTCAGCCGGTATCTGAGCGGCAAAAAGGGATTTTTGCTGGTGTCGCACGACCGCGCGTTTCTCGACGGCTGCGTTGATCACATCATGGCCATCGGCCGCAGCAGCATCGAAATTCAAAGGGGCAATTTCTCCTCGTGGTATGAAAACAAGCAGCAGCAGGATGCGTTTGAGCTGGAGCAGAACGCACAGCTGAAAAAGGAAATCGGCCGGCTACAGGACGCGGCACGCCAGTCGCGCGCATGGGCCGACAAAGTGGAAAACACGAAAATTGGCCCGAACTCCGCCAGGGTCAAAGGAGAGGCCGACGCCATGGGCGGCAGAGCCTATATCGGCGAGCAGTCGCGCCGGATGCAGCAGCGGCGCAAAAATCTGGAGCGCCGTCAGCAGACGGCCATTGCAGAAAAATCGGCGCTGCTGAAAAACATCGAAAGCGCCGCGCCGCTCAAGCTCTCACAGCTCCCCTACCATGCCAAAATGCTGGCCGAGCTGCGCGGTGTCTCCATCCGCTACGGTAAGCGGATCGTCTGCTCCGGCGTGACGTTTTCCATCCAACAGGGCGACCGGATTGCACTTTGCGGCGCAAACGGAACAGGCAAATCCAGCGTTTTAAAGCTTCTGTGCGGCGAGAGAATCGAGCATGGCGGCACGCTTCTGCTCGGAAGCCAGCTGAAAATCTCCTATGTACCGCAGGACGCGTCGTTCCTGCGCGGAAACCTGTCCGACTATGCGGCGCAGTATGAAATCGACGAGAGCCTGTTCAAGGCAATTTTGCGAAAGCTGGACTTTGCGCGCGTTCAGTTTGAAAAAGACATAGCCGACTTTTCCGCTGGGCAGAAAAAGAAAGTTCTTCTGGCGCGCAGTCTGTGTGAGCAGGCGCATCTGCACATCTGGGATGAGCCGCTCAACTACATCGACGTGTTCTCCCGGATTCAGATTGAAAACCTGCTTTTGGACTTTCGGCCAACGATTTTATTTGTGGAGCATGACCGCGTATTCTGCGAGAAAATCGCTACGAAAACCGTTGCGCTTTCCCGCCTTGACACCGCCCATTCCGGCCTCTATAATGAAGCCGAAATGGAGGCGTTTTGATGAAAAAAACAGTTTGGATTACGCGGACAGCAGTATGCCTTGCGCTGCTGATCTGTCTGCAATTCGTCACAAAAAGCATGGGACAGCTCGTCACCGGCTCATGCGTCAATCTGGTGCTGGCGATGGCCGCAATTTTAGGCGGCGTGTGGTCGGGCGTCGCAGTGGCAGTGCTCTCACCGTTCTGCGCGTATCTGCTTGGCATCGGCCCGGCATTTTTCCAGCTGGTGTTCTGCGTCGCGCTGGGCAATGCCGTCTACGCGGTGTTGTTCGCGCTTCTGGTTCGCAAAACGCTTGAAGCAAGGCAGTACCTCGCCGCTTACAGCTGGATGCTGGTATGCGCTGCGGCAAAATTTGCCGCGCTCTGGCTGGTTCTGGTCAAGCTGGTTGCGCCGCTGGTCGTCCCGGCGGCAAAGCTGAGCGTGGTCACTGCATCGTTTACATGGCCGCAGCTGGTCACCGCCACCATCGGCGGCGTGCTGGCATGCCTGATTGCGCCGCCGGTTACAAAGGCGCTGAATGCCAAGCACACCGGCGCATAACGGAAATTTCAGTTCATACCGCCCCGGATGTGCTCCGGGGCGGTCGTTACATCTGACCGTTTTTAGGGAGGTATCGCCATGACACATGACGAGCTTCTTGCGCGCCGTCTGGCCGCGCACCACCTGAGCGTTTTTGCATCAACGGTACAGGCCGCGCGCGACCTGTGCGGCATGC
>CAKTUT010000181.1 GCA_934621665.1 uncultured Oscillospiraceae bacterium
GCAGGGCGGACGCAAGCACCCGCAGCAGGAGTTCATCCAGATTGATACGACGAACATCCTATTCATCTGCGGCGGCGCGTTTGACGGCCTTGATAAGATCATCGAGCAGCGAACGGATAAATCGACGATCGGCTTTGATGCGCCGCTGGAAAGCCGTGCAAAGCGCGACGTGGGCAAGCTGTTTCAGCTGGTGCAGCCGCACGACCTCTTAAAGTTCGGCATTATTCCGGAGCTGGTAGGCCGTCTGCCGGTTATCACGTCGCTCAACAGTCTGAGCAAGGACGATCTTGTCCGCATCCTGACGGAGCCGAAGAATGCACTTTGCAAGCAGTATCACAAGCTGCTCGGCTATGATCATGTTGCGCTCAGCTTTGAGGAGGGGGCGCTTCAGGCCATCGCCGAAAAGGCGATTGAGCGCCAGATCGGCGCGCGCGGTCTGCGTGCCATCATGGAGGGACTGATGACAAACATCATGTTTGAAATCCCGTCCGATCCTACGATTCAAAGCGTCCTGATCACCGAGGGCTGCGTCCGAAACGGTGATAAGCCGGTTGTTACGCGCGACGCGTCAAAGCCCCGTGCACCGATTCAGAATGCTGGTATGACACTTTGATTCCGCTGCTGCGGAATCAAAGCAGAAGTAATAAGTAATGGCGAAGAGTGAAGAGTTAATGTGCCGGAAAACCGGCAGATTTAGATCGCTGCGCGCGGCGCAGTACATTACTTTTTACTGATTCACTGTTACTTATTACTTTTATTTTATACTCTCCAGAAAGGAGAAAATTTTATGACTGATTTTGAACGTCCCGTCTGTCTGCCGGTGCTTGCGCTGCGTGGACTATGCGTATTTCCACAGATGCTGACGCATTTTGACGTCGGCCGCAAACGCTCGGCGCGCGCGGTAGAGGAGTCGTTAAAGGAAAATCAGCTGATTTTTCTGGTAACGCAGCGCGACACGCGTGTGGACGATCCAAAGCGTACCGATTTGTATGAGGTCGGTACGGTTTGCGTGGTCAAGCAGGTTTTGCGCCTGCCGGGCGAGAATATGCGCATTTTGGTTGAGGGACAGTATCGTGCGCAGCTGCTGGATCTGGTTCAGGCAGAGCCGTATCTGTTTGGCCGCGTGCTGCGTCTGGAAAATGCGCCGTGCAACCATACGCTGCCGCGCGTGCAGGCGCTTGTGCGCGAGGCGCAGAGCCTGTTTGAGCGCTTTGCGGATCTTTCCCAGCGCAATATGCAGGAGAGTCTGATGGAAGTCTCCATGTCCGATGACCCGGGCTATATTGCCGACTATATCGCGCAGGGCGCGTCGTTTGGCTATGAGAGCAAGCAGAAGCTGCTCGAGCAGCTGCATCCGGTGCATCGGCTGGAGGAGACCGTCCGGCTGCTGGCGAAAGAGCTTGACATTATGCAGCTGGAAAATGAAATTTCGGAAAAGGTGCAGCAGAGCGTGGACAAGGGGCAGCGCGATTATTACCTGCGTGAGCAGCTGCACGTGATCCGTGATGAGCTTGGCGAGGGCGACGATGAGCAGGACGCCGACAGCTACCGCGAGAAAATCCGCGCGCTGCATCTTGCACCGGACACCGAGGAAAAGCTCCTGAAAGAGGCCGCACGGCTCAACAAGCAGCCGGCCGGCTCACAGGAGGGCGCGCTGCTGCGCACCTATCTGGATACGGTTCTGGAGCTCCCGTGGAATAAGACAACAAAAGAGCGTCTTGATGTCAAGACGGCACGCCGAATCCTCGATGCAGATCACTACGGCCTTGACAAGGTAAAGGAGCGCGTATTGGAAACGCTGGCTGTACGCCAGCTTGCACCGCAGATGCCAGGACAGATTTTATGCCTTGTCGGCCCTCCGGGCGTGGGCAAAACGTCGATCGCCATCTCGGTTGCGCGTGCGCTTAACCGCAGGCTTGCGCGCATTTCACTTGGCGGTGTACACGACGAAGCCGAAATCCGCGGCCACCGCAAGACGTACATTGGTGCGATGCCCGGCCGCGTAATGGCGGCGGTGGCACAGGCAAAGTCGAAAAATCCGCTGCTGCTGCTCGATGAGATTGACAAGCTTGGCAGCGACTATAAGGGCGATCCTGCGTCGGCGCTGCTTGAGGTGCTGGATGCGGAGCAGAACAGCTCATTCCGCGACCACTATCTTGAGGTTCCGTTTGATCTGAGTCAATGTATGTTTATCACCACGGCCAATACAACCAGCACCATCCCGCGTGCGCTGCTTGACCGCATGGAGGTCATTGAGCTGGGCTCTTATACCGACGAAGAAAAGCTTCAGATTGCAAAGCAGCATCTGCTGCCAAAGCAGCTGGCGCGCCACGGGATTGCGAAAAGTGCAGTGCGCGTAAGCGACGATGCCATCCGTGAGATGATTGCGTGCTATACGCGAGAATCCGGCGTGCGAAATCTGGAACGCGAAATTGCTGCGCTCTGCCGCAAGTGCGCCATGCGCTTTGTCTCGGACAGTGCCCCCAAGCGTGTCAGCATCACGGGTGCAAATTTGGAAAGCTATCTTGGTGTGCGCCGCTTCCTGCCGGATGAGCTTCCGGCGGTCGACAGCGTCGGCCTTGTAACCGGTCTTGCGTGGACGTCGGTTGGAGGTGAGACGCTGGAGGTTGAGGTTAATGTGGTGGACGGCAGCGGCAAGTTGGAGCTGACGGGAAACCTTGGAAACGTCATGAAAGAGTCTGTTCAGGCGGCCATGAGCTACGTGCGCTCGCGCACGGCGCATTTTGGCATTGCACCGGACTTCTATAAGACAAAGGACATCCATGTTCATTTCCCGGAGGGCGCAATTCCAAAGGACGGCCCGTCTGCGGGCATTACGATCTGCACGGCGCTGGTGTCGGCGCTGACCGGTGCGCCGGTGCGGCGGGATATCGCCATGACAGGCGAAATTTCGATTCGCGGGCGCGTGCTGGCCATTGGTGGACTGAAAGAAAAAACGATGGCTGCGCTTCGCCACGGCATTAAAACGGTAATTATCCCGGCTGCAAATGAAAAGGATCTGGAGGAGATTGACCAGACAGTCAGAAACGCGCTCAATTTTATCACGGTCAGTCATGTGGACAGTGTGATTGAAACGGCACTGGATCTGAACAGACGCATGCCGGAGCAGGCTGCCGCGCAGGAGCAGACACCGGCACATACCGATCCAATGCAGCTGCCCGCGCCAAAGCGCCAGCGCCGTAAGCCTGCAATCCGGCAGTAAGGAGGAACGAATGAATCTGCACAACGCGGAATTTATCCGCTCTGTTACCGCCGTGGCCGACTGCCCCAGAGACGGCCTGCC
>CAKTUT010000182.1 GCA_934621665.1 uncultured Oscillospiraceae bacterium
CAGCGCCGAACAAGAATTATGACGGCATCCTCTATGATCGCGTAACGTCCCTGTACACCGTTCCGTCCAAGACGATTACGATTGGCGAGGATGCGGCGGTCTACGTTACGCTGACTGAGAGCGAGCGCACGATTCTCAAGGGCGCGTCGTTCAATGTGACGGCAGAGGTGTTCCCCTGGTTCACGGATGACAAGAGTGTGACGTGGTCTACCGACAACGAGAACGTTGCCACAGTCAAGGACGGCACAATCACCGGCGTCGGCGTTGGCACGGCGACGATTACCGCAGCCGCAAACGCAGATACAACGGCAACCGCTTCTTTGACGGTTACTGTCACAAAGCTTCCGAATATCACGTTCAGCGGTCTTGTAAAGGACGCAAGCGGCAATTCCTATTGGGCGGACTTTGAGACCGATCATCCGGAGAGCTGGACAACGGTTGCCGCCTCTGACAGCTATAACGCAGGTACGTTCAGCGAGGGAATTCTGGTTGAGCATAATGGGACGGCTGTCTATACGGTAGATCCCGATACATTCCAGAAGACGGAAATCGGCGACATTCAGCCGGAGCTGATCTGGTCGGATGCGGCTGAATCGCCCAAGGCGGAAGACGGCACGCTTGGCGGAATTGTCGGTGTGTGCACAAACGGCGAATTTTTGGCGCAGATTGACGTGGAAAACGGTAAGGCGGTCTATCGTCAGCTGAACGGCTATTTTCCATTGTGGGGCGAACGGATGGCGGCAATTGCGTTCATCGGCTCTGGCACGCGCAAGCATGCCTACAATGACAATATTACTGGCGAAACAGTGATTGCAGAGCTGCCGTCGAATTCCTACTACGTCCTGACGGAGAGCGGCAAGCTGGTCAAGGTCAGCATCGTCAGCTTCAACCGCAATACGGATCACTACGAGTTCGTTGAGGCGGTCGGCCAGACTGGCCTTGATCTGACCGGCGTGTCGGAGGTCACCAGCGGCAAATACGCGTCCATGATCTATGATCAGCAGAATGATTGCCTGCTTCTGTCGGTCAGCATGGAGAGCAGCCGGAGCAGACTCTATGCGATTTCGCTGAAAGACTGTCTGGCGGCGGATCTTGGCACATTCGGAGAGAAGAACGCACCGGTTGTCTCGCTGTATCAGTATCAGCGCGCATCTGATCTGACGCTGAAGCTGAAGACCACCGCGGCAGAGCTGTACGCAGGCGATGAGCAGACGGTTGAGGCCAAGGTTATCCTCGGCACAAACGGCGTCACATGGAGCAGCAGCAACGATGCGGTTGCGACGGTAAAAGACGGCGTGATCACCGGCGTTTCGGCCGGCACGGCTGTCATCACCGCGACGACAGTTGACACAAACAAGAACGGCGAGCACGTTTCGGCGAATGTTCAGGTGACGGTAAAGCCGCTGACGAAGCTCAAAGGCGTTGTCAGCGCGCAGGTTACAAAGGACGGCGTGTCCTCCTGGGTGGATATCGACCTTGAAAGCCTTTCGCTGGATGTGAACAAGTCGGATGCGACGTGGATCAGCGGCGGCGGCCTTTCCGACGGCAATCTCTATGGCTCGAACATTGATATGACCGTGGCGGGCTATGGTAAGCTCTATAAGGTCAACGCAGAAACATTCGCGGAGACGGCGGGCGTTGACTGCCATGTTTCCAACGCGCCGCGTGATGTTACTGACGCACCTGCGATTACATTTACCTACACTTCCGGCAGCAGCCAAAAGACGCTTTCCGCATTTGGTACGCCGGTATTCATTTCAAACAGTGGTGCTACATATATGCTGACCGATTTTGATGCCGGTCAGCTTCAGGGCTGGAGAACCGAGACCATGTACTCCGGTCTGGCTGCAATTACCTATGTCGGAAACACGACGATCGGTGGATTGAACGAGTCGATGAAAGACGACAAGATTACCGGTGCTGATGACGATACGAAGGTTCCGATCTTCTACGTGCTCAGCAAAGAGGGCGTTGTGTATGAGCTGCTCATGGCGCCGATCTACAAGGCGGATAGTAACAGTGTGGCATATATGCTCGCGTCTGCCACCATTGCAGACCTTGGCATGACGTTCAGTGAGGTTTCGGCACTCAGCATGGAATACGTTAAGGTCAGCGCAGACAGCTACGGCCTGCTGATTGCGGATTCCACAACAGCCAGCCTCTACTATGCAGATCTTGCGCCCGAGACGCCGACGGTTGGTAAGATCGGCCGGATCAGCGGCGCAACCAGCCTCACCGCGCTTTATAACGCGACGGCAACCGGCCTTGTCAGCACGCAGGCGATGAAGACGTTCCGCCGTGCGCAGAATGTTCAGGTTGAAAGCGCACAGGCGATGGATATGGTGAATGTCACGGCACAGAGCGCTGTCAGCACCTATGCATTTGCGGTTGAAAAATCCGAGCCTGCGGCGCAGCAGGAGACGGCAAATGCGGTTGGCGGTTCGCTGAACGCAATGAAAGTCAGTCAGGCTGCACGCCCGCAGAGTGTCGAGCCATCGACCGGTTCGGCGGAGAACCATGTCCTGACTGTAAAGATCAGTGACGATGTTGCCGTTACAAACGGCAAGTACACGGTCAGCTATGACCCGAGCAAGGTGACGCTCAAGAGCTACAGCTCCGATGCGCAGCTCAAGACGTTCCATGTGGATGAAGAGAACGGCACGGTTGTGTTTGCATTCGCTTCTGATGAGGCAGCCGCGGCCAACAGCACGCTTGCATCGCTGACGTTTGAATACGGCGACTACGTTGAGACAACGATCACCGTTTCTGCGGCAGAGCGCAACGACGGCGCGGCAAGCGACACAAAGTCCATTGAGATCAAAAACGAAGTGGGCGATCACGTGTGGGACGACGGCGTCGTTACCACCGAGCCGACTTGCACCGAGGATGGCGTCAAGACCTACACCTGCACAAAGTGCAGCGAGACAAGAACCGAAGCAATTGATGCGCTCGACCACGATTGGGACGACGGCGTGATCACCAAGAAGCCGACGTGCACCGAGGATGGCGTCAAGACCTACACCTGCACGCGCTGCAAAGAGAAAAAGACCGAGCCCATCGACAAGCTGGGTCACCAGCCGAAAAAGGATGCGTTTGGCCGCACCGTCTGCGGCCGCTGCGGCAAGGTGCTTGAAAACACCATTGACCCGGGCATCATCGGCGTGATTGCAGACGACGCAAGCTTCCCGTTTGAGGATGTCAGCCGCTTTGACGCGTGCTATGACGCAGTCAAGTATCTGTACGAGAAGAACATCATGAACGGCATCGGCTATACGCGTTTTGGCCCGAA
>CAKTUT010000183.1 GCA_934621665.1 uncultured Oscillospiraceae bacterium
GCATGTATCAGGAAAAAGGGCTGATGCCATCAGAAAAGCTGGCGGGGCTGATCGCCTCGGCCATCGTCGCCGACACCGTTATGTTCAAATCCCCCACCAGCACGCCGCACGACCATCGCATGGCCGAGCGCATGGCGCGTATTGCAAATCTCTCGCTTGACGAGCTTGGCAAATTTATCTTCTCTGCCTCCAATTCTGAGGATAAGTCCGCCGATTCCCTGCTCTTTACCGACTTCAAGGACTTCCATATCGCAGGTCACGACTTTGGCGTCAGCCAGATTACCTGTGTGGACTCAGAGCGGATGCTCCAGCGCAAGGAGGAATTTTTGTCGCTCATGGCGCACACGATGGTGGAAAAGAACTACAGCTTTATGATCCTCATGATCACCGACGTGCTGGTTGAGGGCACGTATCTGCTGTATCTCGGCGACGAGGAGCTCATCCCGCAGGCGTTCGGCGTGCATCTGAAAGATCACGCCTGCTTCCTGCCGCATGTAGTTTCACGGAAGAAACAGATTATTCCCATGCTGTCGGCATTGTGGGGATAATTCGGCTTCACTTTCCTTTCCCTGCACGGAATGCTTCGCAGACCTACTTTTTCTGTCTTGCCAGAAAAAGTAGGCAAAAAGAGGCGCGGGAAATGTCAATCAGCGCGCTTGCGCGCGGACTTTTATACGCCCTATTCGGGCGCAAATTTGGTCATGTACTGATAGCTTTCAGTACTGATGAATGTACTACACGCAGTAGTCGATGGTCAGAAGCAAATCTCGTTTCTGCTCTGTAGACGGAATACTGTATACACCACCAATCGTGCGCCTGTGGGAGGTGATGACGAGCGCAGCCGTCAGCGCTCCCTACAAGAGTCAAAAAAGGCTTGCCGTTTCCGGCAAGCCTTTTCCTGTTAAAATGTTGCAACTTCCTGCTCTGCCGGATCGGTCGGCACGACGGACTTGGCCGTCAAAATTGGCCCGACGCCGCGGTAGAGGCTGTGATACTTTACCTCAACCGTTGCCGTCACCATAACCCACGAGCGTGCTTTCAGCGACGCGCTCATCGGATACTTGCACGGGATACCCATAAACGTAATATCTGCTTCGCAGCAGGTCATCACGAACCGTCCCGGTGCAAACATACCGTCCTTGTCCTTGCGCAGACGCGCAACCTGTCCCTTGAACTTCACAGTTTTGCCGTTATACTTTTTCGGCTCTTCTGTAATATCGCGGTAGAACAGCGCATAATCCTCGTCAGCAATCTCCACAACCGGTGCATTCAGATCAAACGGCAGCGGATCTACCACATCGTCAAACTGCGTCGTACCATCTACATAGTCATAGACGATGTCAATCCGGCGGTTAACCGCGCGGGCAATCTTGTGATACGGCATCGTATCCGCACCAACCGGCATCCGGTTGAATACAACCATCTCCGCACCGGCCAGCTTATCCACCACCAGAGAGCGCATATTCGCGTTGTAGCTCATAAACGTGCTCGCATCGGCAAACATGACCTCCTGCGCAATTTTCCACTCGTCGGGCGTCTTGGTATAAAAGTCAGCCGCCATATGCATTCCGTTGAGTTCCACAACAACACGCTCGGCACGGTGCTTTTTCAGCAGTTCCGTCAGCTTTTCGGGACTCAGCTCCTCATAATCGAGCGTTTCAATAAACACATCCTTGCACGGATAGGTAGACGGGTCGTATTCCTCCTCGCCCTCCTCCAGCACCAGCAGAAGCGTCCGCTCACCGGAATTAAAGCGCGTGTCCTCCAGCGTCTGCTGGATAAATTTTGTCTTACCCGACTCCAGAAAGCCGGTAAAGACATACATCGGAACGTCCATCGACATCCTCCTTATTCGGCCGCGCCAAACAGCGCCGCAATCGCCTTTTCATCCAGCTTTGAGCCGATAACGCAGATACGGCCAGTCACCATTGCACCGCCGTCGCGGATCTCTGCCTCGCCGGGCACATGGTCAAAGTGCAGCCAGCGGTCGCCCTCGGCGTTTGCCACATAGCCCTTTGCGCGCAGCACAACGCCATAACGCGGCTCGTCCAGTTCCTGCAGGGCGTGCGCAATTTCCTCGCGCGTAAACTTGCGATGTGTCTCAATGCCCCAGCTGGTGAACACCTCGTCGGCATGGTGGTGACCCTCGTGGTCATGATGATGGTGTCCGCAGCCGCAATGATCGTCGTGATCATGATCGTGATGATGACCGCAGCCGCAATCTTCGTCGTGATCATGATCGTCATGGTCATGGTGGTGATGATGCGCATGCTCGTCCTCATCATCGTCATCATGGTCATGGTGGCAGCCGCAGTGCTCGTCGTGGTCATGATGATGGTGATGCGCATGATCGTGGTCATCATCATCGTCGTGGTGATGATGGCAGCAGCAATCGTCGTCATCGTCATCGTCATCCTCGTCGTGATGGTGCGCTTCCTCTGCCAGATGTGCAAGCTCAGAGGCCAGCGTGCTGCCGTTGTCCATGGCCTGCATCAGCTGCTCACCCGTGAGCTGATCCCACGGGGTGGTAACCAACACTGCATCATGGTTGTGTTCACGAATCAGCGCCACACTCTGGTCAAGCTTTTCGGGCTTGATGTCGCCGGTACGGCTGAGGACAATTGTGCCCGCAGACTCGATCTGATTGTTGAAGAACTCGCCAAAGTTCTTCATATACACCTTGCACTTGCTTGCGTCGGCTACCGTCACCAGATCGCCAAGCTGTACATCGTCGCTGAGCACCGTGGACACTGCCTTGACAACATCCGACAGCTTGCCCACACCCGACGGCTCAATCAGGATGCGGTCGGGATGGTACTCGGAGATCACCTTTTCCAGCGCGCTTGCAAAGTCGCCAACCAGCGAGCAGCAGATGCAGCCGGAGTTCATCTCAGTAATCTGGATGCCGGCCTCCTGCAAAAAACCGCCGTCAATGCCGATTTCGCCGAACTCGTTCTCAATCAGCACCAATTTCTGGCCATGGTACGCCTCTTTGATCATCTTTTTGATGAGCGTGGTCTTGCCAGCGCCAAGAAAGCCGGAATAAATATCAATTTTTGTCATAGAAAACACCTTCTGTAAGCTTTTTGATTTATAAATAGTATACCACGCTGTGTCAACAACATCAAGCGCTCCAGGCGGAAACTTCGCCAAAGTTCATCTTTTCAGGCGAAAATCAATTGACAAACAGAGTGCGGTATGCTAAAATAGACAGCGTCTTATGGGACAGTGATTCGGAGAGATGTCCGAGCGGTTTAAGGAGCTGGTCTTGAAAACCAGTGACAC
>CAKTUT010000184.1 GCA_934621665.1 uncultured Oscillospiraceae bacterium
ACGGGAATCTGATGAAATTACCAGGGTGGATGAAATGAAGAAAATCTCCGCGCGGATGTGGCTGACACTGGTTTTGATCGGCCTTGTGGGGCAGTTTGCCTGGACGATCGAAAATATGTATTTTAACGTGTTCCTCTATAACACAATCTCTACCGACCCACGCTATATCTCGGCCATGGTCGGCTGGAGCGCGGCGGCGGCCACGCTGACAACGCTGCTGATGGGCGCGCTGTCTGACCGCGTGGGAAAGCGCAAGGCGTTCATCTGCGGGGGCTATATTCTGTGGGGACTGTCCACGGCGGCGTTCGGGCTGATCAGCGTGGAAAATGCGGCCAGACTGTTCCCGGCGAAGGCTGCGGCCGCAGCGGCTGTGATGGTGGTGATTCTGGACTGCGTCATGACGTTCTTTGGTTCAACGGCCAACGACGCAGCGTTCAACGCCTATATTACCGATGCCATTGACGCAGACAACCGCGGTAAGACGGAGAGCGTGCTTGCTATTTTGCCGCTGATCTCGATGCTGGTGATCTTCGGCGCGTTTGACGGTATGACGCAGCGCGGCGAGTGGAGGCGCTTTTTCGCGATTTTCGGCGGACTTGTCACACTTACCGGCATCGTCGGCTGCTTCTTGATTAAAGAGCCGAAGCTTTTGCCGCGAAAGGACGATTATCTCAAGAATCTGGTCTATGGCCTGCGGCCGGATGTGGTGCGTGCAAACCCGGAGCTGTATCTGTCGTTTGCGGCGTTCTGCGCGTTCTCGGTTGCGGTGCAGGTGTTCTTCCCGTATCTGATTATCTATATCCAGAATTATTTGAAAATTGACAACTATGCCATCGTTCTTGGCATAGTACTGCTCACGGCGTCGGCGGTCAGCGTCCTGTCCGGACGCGTGATTGATAAGGTGGGAAAGCTCCGCTTTGTGCTGCCTGCGGCGCTTGTGATGCTGGCGGGGCTGATTGGAATGTATTTTGCGCGGGGAATGGCTGCGGTGATTGTGGCCGGCTGCGTAATGATGAGCGGGTATATGCTGGTGACGGCGGTCTTGTCCGGTGAAATCCGTGACTTTACGCCAGACCGCATGGCTGGTATGTTCCAGGGAATCCGCATGATTTTTGGCGTGCTGCTGCCTATGATTCTTGGACCGGCTATCGGCGCGGCGGTTATCCGCGGCTCTGACAGTACGTATGTGGAGCTTGGTGTGACGAAAACCGTTCCTACGCCGCAGATTTTCCTGGCGGCGGCAATTGTGCTGCTTTTGATTGTGCCGCCGGTGATCTGCCTGCGGCGCAGAGCGGCGCGCACGGAGGTGACAAAATGAGCAGACTGACGACCGTCTGGGGCGAGACGCTGAACCCGGATGCAGTATTACAGGAATATCCGCGCCCGCAGCTGGTGCGCGGCAGCTATCTCAATCTGAACGGCTGGTGGGACTATGCCATCACCGGCTCGGATGAAATTCCGGTGCGCTATGACGGGAAGATTTTAGTGCCGTTTTCGCCAGAAGCGCCGCTTTCCGGCGTGAACCGGACGCTGCTGCCGGGACAGGTGCTCTGGTACAGGCGAACGCTCAATGTGACGGCGCAGCCGGGAAAGCGCCTGCTGCTGCACATCGGCGCGGCAGATCAGCGAGCCAGAGTCTATCTGAACGGGATGCTGCTTAGCGAGCATGTGGGCGGCTATACAGCCTTTACTGTGGAGCTGACGCAGGCACTGGCAGAGGAGAATACGCTCTGTATTGCCGTGCGTGACGACACGGATAAAAGCCCGCTTTCACGCGGCAAGCAAAAGACAAAGCGCGGCGGTATCTGGTATACGCCGCAAAGCGGCATCTGGCAGACGATATGGTTGGAATGGGTGCCGGAGACGTATATTTCCGGCCTGAAAATCACGCCGGACGCGGAAAAGGGAAGCGTCCGCATTACGGTGCAGTCATCGCAGAGCCGCGCGTGCTATGTCCTGTTTCAGGGACGGCGCACCGGCGGCTATACGAACCGGGAGATGAATCTGACGGTATCAGAGCCGGAGCTCTGGTCGCCGGAGCATCCAAAGCTCTATGATTTTGCGGTGGAGCTTGGTGATGATCACGTGGAGAGTTATTTTGCGCTTCGTTCGGTGGCGGTTGAAAAAGACACACAGGGGACGATGCGCCTGATGCTCAACGGCAGACCGTATTTCCACACGGGTGTGCTCGATCAGGGCTATTGGCCGGACGGGCTATACACCGCGCCGAGCGATGAGGCACTGATTTACGACATTCAGCTGATGAAAGACATGGGCTTCAATATGCTGCGCAAGCACATCAAAATCGAGCCCATGCGCTGGTACTATCACTGTGACCGGCTGGGAATGCTGGTGTGGCAGGATATGATGAGCGGCGGCGGAACATATGACCCCGTTACCATTTCCGCGCCGCTGTTTACACACTGGAGCTGGCGTGACAATCACTACCGCCTGTTTGCGCGCAGCGATGCCGAGGGGCGGCGGCTGTATTACGCGGAGCTGGAGGAGATGGTGCGGCAGCTGTACAACTGTCCGAGCATTGTGATGTGGGTTCCGTTCAATGAGGGCTGGGGACAGTTTGACGCGGCGGAGGCGGTGCGGCGGATTGAGGCAATCGACAAGACGCGCACAATTGACCATGCCAGCGGCTGGCACGACCAGAAAATCGGAAAAATTCAAAGTCTGCACGTCTATTTTTACCGCTATCGCTACCGCCCGGACAAGCTGGGACGCGCGGTAGTGCTGTCGGAGTTCGGCGGCTATCAGCTGCCGGTGGCGGGGCACACGTGGAATGATGCAAACTTTGGCTATCGCGCGTTTAAGTCGCAGCAGGAGTTGGAGGCAGCGTATCAGAAGCTCTATGAAACGCAGATTCTCCCTGCTGCGCAGCAGGGCCTTGCCGCCAGTGTCTATACGCAGCTGTCGGACGTGGAGGACGAGGTCAACGGCTTTGTAACGTACGACCGCCGCGTGGTCAAGCAGTCGATTGATACGGTTCGGACGATGAACGAACGGCTCAGAGAACCATAAATTGCAGGCATAAACGGCTTTAAAGGACTCCTATCTGCGTCTGCGCTGTCAGGTTGTTGGCTGAAGACAGCGGAAACGTAAAAATTCTCTGCGTACCAATTTGGTGCGCAGAGAATTTTTTGCAGAATCAGTTTTACGTGCCGCAGGCGGCGATGATGGCCTCCGCCGAGAGGATTCCGTCCACTGCTGCCGACATGATGCCGCCGGCGTAGCCTGCGCCCTCGCCGCAGGGGTAGAGGCCTGA
>CAKTUT010000185.1 GCA_934621665.1 uncultured Oscillospiraceae bacterium
GTGTCGAGAACGACAGTCTGCTCTGTTTTGACCTGCTCGTTATTCCAGAGCGTCATCAGCGCAGCTTTCTTCCACTGCACCGCGACCTCCGGCGGCATGGCAGAACGCTCGCTCTGACGCAGGCAATCGTAAACAAGAAGCTGCACCGCCTGCGCGCACGCTTCCCGGTATAGGGCAGACCAGTCTTTACTTTCCGGCAGATCGCTGGTGTCGGCTGAAAACAGCGCCCGTCCAAGCAGTGTCAGCAATGCGTTAGAAACAGTGTCCATACTATCTCCCCTAAAACTCGATTCGCAGTTATTATATCGCATTGCGGCAGGCGGCGCAAGGAGTTTGCACGCTTTATTTGAATAAACCCCATAAAAATAATTTCCGCCCGCAGTGCAGCTAACTGCGGGCGGAAACTTCCCTTTGCGAGTGGAGCGGCGTTGCCGCTTCCCCTTGCCCCTGGGGCTATTATAGCGGATTTCGGGCGTTTTCGTCAAGAAAAACTGTTCGACGGGATTCGACACCACTCGACAGCGTGCGGGGTGGGGGACAGGCTGCCGCTCAGTCCTCCGCGGCGTTCAGCTCGAGATTCATCAGGTCAAAATCAACATATTCCCCATGAATTTTGAAGAAATGCGGGAACGTGCACAGCTTGCGGAAGCCGTACTTTTCATACAGGCGGATGGCGCGGGCATTGCTGCTGCGCACCTCCAGATTGAGCTGCTCAAAGCCGTTTTTGCGCGCGAAGGCGAGGATGGCTTCCGTCAGCGCGGACGCCGCGCCGCAGCCCCACCACGCCTTTTTGAGGCTGATGCCGAACACGCCGCGGTGGTGCATTCGATTGGATTTGCGGTTCAGACTCGCCGTGCCGATGATCTCGCCGTCCACTTTGGCGAGATATTGTGCATTGTCACTGGAACCGCACTGCGCGATCAGGTAGTTCTGCTCTTCCTCCACGCTCAGCGGCACGCCTTTCGCGCCAAAGCTGAGATTTTCCGTCTCGCCGCCGACGATCTTCAGATAGTCCAGCAGCGCGGCTGCATCCTCAGGACGCGCGCGTTCGATCACAAACAAACGGTCATTCATGCTTGTTCACCTCGCCAATCATACAGTAAAAGAAAAATCCTCGAAATCGTTGCGATTTCGAGGATCATTCTGGAGCTGCTGGGCAGATTCGAACTGCCGACCTCGTCATTACCAATGACGCGCTCTACCAACTGAGCTACAGTAGCATGCCTCACTCAAGGCTTCATTATTATAGCACAGAAGCGAAAAATGTCAAGCAGCTTTTTCGTTTTTGCAAAAACATTTTTCGTTTTGTTCGAATTCCAACGAAGCGTTTTTCCTTTTGTCTGCTATGCTTGAGCTAGGGTGTATCTAGGTTGTATCTGAAAACTCCAAACGCACCCGGACAGCGGGCCGCCCTCCCGCTCCGCGTCCGTTCATCGTGGTCAGTGGCCATGATCTGCACGATCTGAGACTTTTGCTGGAGCAGGCTGCGGGAAAAGGCGTCAACATCTACACGCACGGCGAGATGCTCCCCGCTCCCGGCGTTTCTTTCGCCGAACGTACTGAATTATCTTGTCCAGCATTATGGCATTGCGCCCATTACCACGCCCGAGGCAGATCTTGCCGCACTTCTGAAAAAATGATGTACAAGCCGCGCAGCGCTCCGTTTGGAACTGCTGCGCGGCATTTTTGTAATTCTATTTCCCGATAATCCAGCGGAACAGCGCATCGTTCCGGTCATCCGCCTCTGGATGGAACTGAACGCCCAGCATCTGCTCGCCATATTCCAGTGCCTCAATCGTACCGTCGTCTGTGCGCCCCACCACACACAACGCCTGCGCGGGTTTCGTGATGCGGTAGTTGTGCATCGACGCGCCCATCAGCGTCTGCTCGCCCGTCAAGTGCGCCAAAAGGCTTCCCTCGGTCACGTGCACCGGGTGCTTGAAGCTGTCCACCGCATTGCGCGTAATATGGCCATTCCAGTGGCCGCTTACCGGTTCGGTAAACATATAGCGTTCCTTTTTCATTGTGTTGAACAACTCCAGAAGCGGCGCTTTCCATCCGCGGCGCGCAGCCTCCTCGACCACAATAAAATATGTATTCATCATCTGCATTCCAAGACAGATGCCAAGCACCGGCTTGCCGGTTTGCGCCGCATGCTCCATTACCTGAAAATGATAGGGATAGAACTTTGCGCCGCCACAGAATACAAACGCATCGCAGATGTCAAGGCTTCGTGCAATTACATAACCATCGCTGCTGAGGACGCCCACCGGCGCGCCGCCGTTTTCGCTGATACGCTTTGGGTAGCCGTTTACAAACAGATAGTGATCGGCGTACAGATCGTCAGATTCAAACAGCCGCGCCCCCGGCACAATTCCAATTGTCCGCATTGCTTTCTCCTTTTGCCGCAAATTTGCATTTTTCATATTATATTTAGTATAGCGTTCATCCGCTGCCGGGTCAAGTCCGGCGCACGTGTGCCCAAACGTCAATCCGCGCCGCCGGATAACCCGGCGGCGCGGATTTTATTTACGCAGTCTGTTTTTTTGCGCCAAACCTGCTTGCCGCAAGGCAAAGCAGAACCGTCAGAACCATATCCGGCAGCGTATTGCCAAGTGCAAAATCCACCTGCATCAAAAGCCGGTAGGCAACAAAGCCCACCACCCAGATGATAAGATTTTTCACTCGGAACGCGCAGTCGTCGTCCGTCTGCTTCAGAATAAAGAAGTCGGCAATCTGGATGGCAATCATCGGCACAAACACCGAGCCAATCAGATACAAGAAGTCCGTGATATCGTCCATCGGCAGGCAGATTGCACCGGCCGTACCAAGAACCGTCACAACAATTGCAACCAGCAGCTGACCGCGCCATAGGCAACCGTACTGACGGCCGTCGCCTTGACCGGCTCTACAATATCGCCCGTCCGAAGATGGACGGACAGAAGCTGCCGGTGACTGTTCCCCTGCTTGGCGAATTTAAATTTGATGTCAACGACCTTGACAAGGTCTACCGCTACATACAGGAGGCTTAAACATGCAGGAGTATATTGACAAGCTGCATCAACAGACGCGCAAGGTCGCCGAGTGCCCTGTGTCGCTTGGGCGCGCCGAAGAGATTACCGTGTACGCCAAGGCGATCAAAGCATTGGAGCATTTACAGGCCGGTGCATACCACCACGGCTGTGACGGCATTTCGCCCGACGAGGCCAAGCGCTGGGCGGGTCAGATGCAGAATGCTGACGGCTCAGTCG
>CAKTUT010000186.1 GCA_934621665.1 uncultured Oscillospiraceae bacterium
GCTATACGTTTTTTATGATTACACCGCAGTATACGGCCACAGCCTTGATGTATGTCAACAACAGCGCCATCAACGTCGGCAATACAAAGCTGAGCATTACCTCCAGCGATATCGCCGCGTCGCAAAGTCTGGTTGATACCTACACCGTCATTCTGAAAACGCGCGGCACGCTGAACACGGTGCGTGAGAAAGCCGGTGTGTCGTATACGTATCAGCAGCTGAGCGATATGATTGAAGCTGGAGCTGTCAACTCCACTGAGGTCTTTTCCATTGATGTGACGTGCCCGGATCCGCGCGAGGCGGAGTTGATTGCAAATACGATTGCAGATGTCCTGCCCGATCGCATCGCTGAGATCGTTGACGGCAGTTCGGTCAGAATTGTGGATTATGCGGTTGTGCCCTCAACGATCTCATCCCCAAACTATACCAAGAACACCGCGCTGGGAATGATTCTTGGCCTTGTATTGATCATCGGCATCCTGTGCGTGCGCGAAATCTTCGACGAAAAGATTCATACCGAGGATGATCTGATTCAGCGCTATTCGCAGCCGATTTTGGCGGTTATTCCGGATCTTACTGCATCGGGATCGGGCGGCGATTACTACTATGGCGGCTATGCCAAATCAGGCGACAAATCCAATTAACTGTGTCTGAAAAGGAGAAAACGGCTTGAGTAAAAATATGAAAAGCAACGATGCCTCCCGGACGCGGCGCGCCATGGTTGGCAATAAGCTGAGCTTCTCTGCGGCCGAGGCCTACAAGCTGCTCAGAACCAATGTCATGTTCAGCCTCCCCGATGAAGAGAACTGCCGCGTGTTCGGCATGACAAGCTCCATTCAGGGCGAGGGCAAGTCCACTACATCTATTAACCTTGCGTATACCATTGCAGAATCCGACAAGCGCGTGCTGCTCATCGAGATGGATATGCGCTTGCCGGTGATGCACAAGGCGCTTCCCATTGCGAAAACGCCCGGCCTGTCAAACCTTTTGGTTGGCAAGTCCACGCCGTCGGAGGCGGTGCAGAAATCCGGCATTCAGGAAAACCTCTACGTCCTTACGGCTGGCGATCTGCCGCCCAATCCATCCGAGCTTTTGAGCTCTGAGCGGATGCGCGCGCTACTGGAATCGTTCAAGCTCCGTTTTGACTATATTATCTGCGACCTGCCGCCGGTTACGGTGGTTTCCGATGCGTTGACCATTGCGCCGCTGCTCAGCGGCATGATTGTTACGGTGCGAAGCGGTTATACTGACCGCCGCGCACTGGACATGACAGTGCGCCAGCTGGAATTTACACAGGTCAAGATTCTCGGTTTTGTCATGACGTTTGCCGATGTACTGGAAAGCGGCGGCAAGAAGTACGGCAAGTATGGCAAAAAGAAATACGGTTCGTACCAGTATGACTATGGTTATTATGCAGCAGCCGAGCAGCGCCGCCGCGAGGAAGAGCGGCGCAGCAACAATGTACCGTCCCAAGCACAGGAGAATGAACCGGCAGCCAAATGATCGACATCCACTCGCATATCTTGCCTGGCATTGACGATGGCAGCAAAAATCTGGATGAAAGTCTTGGCCTGCTTAAGCTTCTGGCGGAGCAGGGCGTTACGCACTCGATTGCGACGCCGCATTTCTACGCAGATTGTGATACACCGGAGCGGTTCTTCATACGGCGTGAAGACGCATGGCAAAAGTTACATCCGGCCTTGACACCAGAGCTGCCAAGTGTTAGTCTTGGCGCAGAGGTTTATTACTACCGTGGAATTTCTCAGATGGAGCAGCTGCGGCAGTTCTGCATTGAAAACAGCAATTTTCTGCTGCTGGAAATGCCGTTTGAGCCGTGGAAACCCTATATGGTAGACGAGGCGGTGGCAATCGCGGAATCCGGAATTGACGTGATCCTGGCACACGTGGAGCGATATTTCTCCATGCAACCGCGGAAAACTTGGAAAGTGCTTTCCGAGCGCGGACTGTATATGCAGTGCAATGCCGACTCGTTGCTGCATTGGCAGACGGCGCACCGGCTGCGCAAAATGCTTCGGCAGGGAAGTATTCAATTTCTTGGAAGCGACTGCCACAACCTGAGAAGCCGCAGACCGCACCTTGGTGAGGCAGCGGTGTCCATGGGAAAACGCCTTGGCGCAGAATTTACAGCGGAATTTTTCCGTGCGGAGGAAGCGCTTTTGTGGCAGGAGGTGCGGCAATGAAGCAAAACGTCTACAAGCTGACAGCACTGCTTGCCGCATGTCTGCTGCTTTGCGGATGCAGTAAGCATACGCAATCGGCAGTTGATCAGACCGCAGCAACGCTTCAAAGCCAGTCGGCACAGGCGGAAGAGGATGCAGAGCAGACCGAAACGACAGCGCCGCAGCCGCAGCCGGAAGAACCCAAGTCAGAAGAGCCGCTGACTGGGGAGCTGGAGGAAGAAGTGCCGCCCTATGTCAGCCCAATTGACTTTGAGGCACTCTGGCGGCAGAATGCCGATATCTACGCATGGCTGGAAATTCCAGGGACGGAAATCAGCTATCCGCTGGTGCAGCGTGAGGGCGAGGACGCGTATTATCTGACACACGATATTGACGGCAATTCGTCGATTGGCGGCGCAATCTATACCGAGTCTACCTATAATACGACGACGCTCGACGATCCGGTTACCGTGATCTATGGCCATCAGCTGTATAACGGTAAAATGTTCAGCAGCCTGCAATCGACTTATTCCAATCCGGAAAAGCTCGCGGAGCTGAATGAATTGATTTTGTATCAGCCGCAGCGTGAGCTCCATTACGAAATCATTGCGGCAGTTCCAATCGACACGCGCCACATTCTCTACAGCTACGATTTCACCGACGCAGCGCAGTACCAGTCGTTTTTTGACGAGGTGCTGCAAAATCGCTCGCTGAACGCGGCGATTGCCGAGGATGCGTCCGTTACACCCGACGATCATGTCGTCATTTTGTCCACCTGTTATTCAGGGGACTATTCACAACGTTTTCTCGTGATTGCAAAGCTACTTGCAACACCGGAATAAATCAATGGGAGGAAACCTATCATGAAAAAATTTGTTTCTTTGACACTGGCGCTCGTTATGCTGCTTGCGTGCTGCATGACCGCGTTCGCAGCTACGATTCCTGCAAGTAAAGAGCAGGAACTCATTCCGGTCAACGGTTCAGTCAGCGGCGACAATGTTGGCTGGATTACCGATAAGGACGGCAACTTTGTTGGCTTTGTCAACAAGGATGACGTTACTG
>CAKTUT010000187.1 GCA_934621665.1 uncultured Oscillospiraceae bacterium
GCAGAGCACAAGTCGATCCGCTGCTATGAGGCAAAGCTTCCGCTGACGGTGGAAAACGTGCGCAAGCAGACACGCTTTCACCCGCGCTGCGGCACAAGCTTTTTGTTTGTGGTGATTATCATTTCGATTATTATTTCGTCGGTGTTCAGCGCCATCTGGCCGATTGACAACGTTCTTTTGCGGATGCTGGCCAGAATCGCGATGCTGCCGCTGATTGTAGCGATCAGCTATGAGTTTAACCGCATGGTTGGCGCACATGACAACGCGCTGACGCGTGCGCTTTCCGCGCCCGGCATGTGGTTTCAGACGTTTACCACAAACGAGCCGGATGACAGCATGATTGAGGTTGCCATTGAGGCGCTTAAACTTGTCATTCCCGAGCAGGAAGGCGCTGACCGATGGTAAAAAGCTATGGTGAGCTCTATCGTGAAGCGCGCGGTATGCTTTTAAAGGCAGAGGGAGATAACGCCTCATTTCTGGCGCGGGAGCTACTGGCGCTGGCGGCCGGACGGCCTGCGGCGTCGCTGATGGCTGACCCGTCGCTTCTCGCCTCTGAGCAGACCGTTGATGCGATGCACGTGTATACAGCGCGGCTTCTGCGCGGTGAGCCGCTTGCCTATATTCTTGGCAAATGGAGCTTCTACGGCATGGAGCTGACCGTTACGCCGGACGTACTGATCCCGCGCGACGATACGATGGCGGTTACCGACCTTGCCATTGACGCGTTGGAGCGCATGAAAGCGCCGCAGCGCGTGCTCGACCTGTGCACGGGCTCTGGCTGCATCGGCCTTGCCATTGCAAAGCAGCTGCCGCAGGCGCGCGTAACGCTGGCGGATGTGTCGGAAAAGGCATTGGCCATTGCAAAGCAGAATCTGGCACAGCAGAAGTTCGGTATCCGCGTGTCGGCTTATCAGGCGGACGTGACAAAGCATGCGCCGGCGTTTTGGGGAAAGTTTGACCTGATTGTGTCAAATCCGCCCTATGTTACGGCGCAGGAAATGCGTGAACTTGATTCGTCCGTCCGCGACTACGAGCCGGTACTTGCGCTCTATGGCGGCGAGGATGGATTGGACTTTTACCGTGCAATTATTCGAAATTTTACACCGGCCATCCGGCCAAAGGGCTTTTTGTGCTTTGAATTTGGATGGAAGCAGGCGGAATGCGTTGGCGCGCTGTTGCGCGAAGCGGGCTATGAGAATCTGCGCTTTGCGCGTGACAGCGGCGGAATTGTGCGCGCGGTGCTTGCACAGCGCCCAGCAGAAGAAATTAAAACAAATGTTTGATTTTTAATGAGAACTGTGATACGATAGAAGCAGAAATCGACAAAAGGAGCGCGCAGTATGGAGAAGAAAAAGGGTACGCAGGATTCTTTGAATAGCGACAAGAAAAAAGCACTGGAAACAGCGTTACAGCAGATTGAGAAAAACTTTGGCAAGGGTACGGTTATGCGCCTTGGCGACAAGCCTGAGATGAACGTGGACGCAATCCCCACGGGCTCGCTTGCGCTGGACGCGGCGCTTGGCATCGGTGGCGTGCCCAAGGGCCGTATTATTGAGATTTATGGTCCGGAATCATCCGGAAAGACGACGTTGGCGCTGCATATCGTGGCCGAGGCGCAAAAGCGCGGCGGTGAGGTTGCGTTTGTCGATGCAGAGCACGCGCTCGATCCGGTTTACGCGGCGGCGATCGGTGTGGACATTGACTCCATGCTCGTTTCCCAGCCGGATACCGGCGAACAGGCACTGGAAATTACCGACGCGCTGGTGCGCTCGGGCGCGATTGACGTGGTCGTGGTTGACTCGGTCGCCGCGCTGACGCCGCGCGCCGAAATTGAGGGCGAGATGGGCGATACGTTTGTCGGATTGCAGGCTCGGCTTATGTCGCAGGCGCTTCGCAAGCTGGCGGGTAATATTGCAAAGACGAACTGTGTCGTTATCTTTATCAATCAGCTTCGTATGAAGATCGGCGTCATGTATGGCAATCCTGAAACTACCACCGGCGGTAACGCGCTGAAATTCTACGCCTCCGTCCGTATCGACATCCGCCGCATCGAGGCTATCAAGAACGGCAGCGAAATCATCGGTAACCGCACGCGCGCCAAGATCGTCAAAAACAAGGTTGCGCCGCCCTTTAAGGAAGCGGTGTTTGATATCATGTACGGCGAGGGCATCTCTAAGTGGGGCGAGCTTGTCGATATTGCTGCGCAACTGGATATCATCCAGAAGAGCGGCAGCTGGTTCTCAATCGGCGACGAGCGCATCGGTCAGGGACGCGACAACGCAAAGAAATACCTGATGGACAATCCCGAAGTTGCCGAGCGCGTGGAAAAAGAAGTGCGCGAGAATATGTGGAAGCTTCAGGGCTCGCGTGCAAAGCCGCCCGCAGCGCCTGCTGCAAAGCCGGTAGCGGTTTCGGCGGACGATTTCAGCGATGAAACTTGATAAAATGCAGCAGACCGCCTCCGGCGGTCAGCTGCTGCTGATTTTCTCGGATGAGACAAAGCTGAAAGCTCCAACATTTGTAGCGGCGGACTTTGGGCTTTTCCCAGGAAAAGAACTGACAGACGATGAGATGCAGGCGCTTCGCGCCGCTGTTTCAAAGGCGCGCACGCGCGAGCGCGCGGTGCGGTCAATTGCGGCGTCGGCACTGTCAGAAAAGGAGCTGTCCAAGCGCCTTGTCCAGAAAGGCGCAAGTGAGACAGATGCGCAGGAGGCGGTTGACTGGCTGCGGGAGCTGCGTCTTTTGGACGACGCAGAAACTGCGCGTCAGCTTGCGCAGAGCGCCGCGGCCAAGGGCTATGGTGCGTCGCGTATCCGAAGTATCCTGTATGAAAAGGGAATACCGCGTGAATTCTGGGACGAGGCAATGACGGATTTGCCGCAGTCAGATGGTGCAATTGATAAATTTCTGCACCAGAGGCTTGACGGACGCGGATTGGATGATAAAATGATCAAAAAGACAGTGGATGCGCTGCTGCGCCGGGGGCACAGCTGGCGCGACATTGACGCCGGACTGCGGCGCTACCGTGAGGGGCTCTCATTTTCGGCGGAGGGTTTGGAGGAGATGGAATGATTCAATCAATCGGCATGATTTCACTTGGCTGTGCGAAAAACCAGGTGGATGCCGAGCAGATGCTGTTTTTATTGCAGCAGGCGGGCTATCTGATTCAGCCCGATCCTGCGGGTGCGGATCTTGTGATTGTCAATACCTGCGGCTTTATCGACTCAGCCAAGAG
>CAKTUT010000188.1 GCA_934621665.1 uncultured Oscillospiraceae bacterium
ATGCATCTCTTCCAGACCGCCGATGCTCTTGAGGTACTTGAACACCTTGCCGCAGCAGTAGATGGCCCAGCAGTTCGGGGTGTTGTACATCGAGCCCGCGTTTGCGTGGGTGCTGTACTGAAGATAGATGGGCAGATCGGTCAGATTGTCGCGGATGAGATCCTCACGAATGATGCAGACAACCATGCCGGCCGGGCCGACATTCTTCTGCACGCCCGCGTAGATCATGCCATAGTCGGAGACGTTGCACGGCTGCGACAGGAACATGGACGACTGATCGGAAACGAGCGTATGGCCCTTGGTGTTGGGCAGCTTCTGCCAGGTCACGCCGTGGATGGTCTCGTTTTCGCAGATATAGACGTAGTCAGTGTCCTCGGGAATGTCCAGATCGGAGCAATCGGGGACGTAGGTGTAGTTCTTGTCCTTGGAGGACGCTGCAACGATTACCTCGCCGACCTTTTTTGCCTCGGCAATGGCCTTTTTCGACCATGCGCCGGTCTCGATGTAGACGGCCTTGCCATTTTTCATCAGGTTCATAGGGATCATGGAGAACTGAAGCGTCGCGCCGCCCTGAATGAACAGGACCTTATAATTATCGGGGATGCCCATCAGATCGCGCAGATCCTGCTCTGCGTCGTCAATGATCTTCTGGAACACCGGGGAACGGTGGGACATTTCCATGACGCACATACCGCTTCCGCGATAGTTCATCATCTCGTCCCGGATTTCCTCCAGCACGGGTTCCGGCATCATGGCAGGGCCGGCGGAGAAATTAAAGGTACGATCATATTTCATCATGCTTGCCTCCTGAATGATTTGTTCATGCTTCGTTTGCAGCATTTGTTTTTCTTTTTCCAAACTCAGTATATACCCTTTTTGCACAAGAATCAACCAGTTTCTTAAAAAATTTTTGTAGAACTCACAAATTTTTAGGAGGCAGATTTTTCCCCGCACCGCAAACGCAGCGCGGGGTGTCCGCTTTATTGGTTGCCCTTGTATTTTCGTTTGGTCGCAATACCGCCGCGGATGTGACGCTCAGCCTTGTTCACGTCCAGAATTTCGCGCACCTGTACATACAAGCTGCGGTTGCACTGCGCCAGCCGCGTAGATAAATCCTTGTGCACCGTGGACTTTGATACGCCGAATGCTTTGGCCGCGGCGCGAACCGTCGCGCGGTTTTCAATGATGTACACAGCAAGCTCCTGCGCTCTTTTCTCCAGATCGTCTCTCATGTGGGCACCTCCAAGCTGTGTATGCTGATACCATCTTATGAGACACGTCCGCCGGGTATGAATATACAGCAAACGCGAACCGCAAGCGGTTCGCGTTTCAATGGTCTGTGCGCTGCGTTATTCTGTTTTCGCCAGAACCTCCGCTGCGGCCAAAAGCGCGGCAGAGATGCTTTCCAGCGGCAGCGACGGCTGCGGTTTTTCCAGCACCTGATATGACGCATACGGCACATGGATAAAGCCGCCCGGGATATCCGTGCCCGCCAGAAGCGCCATCAGATGGTACATAGTGCAGTTGCACACATACGCCCCAGCCGTAAAGCTCACCGCTGCCGGCACGCCGCGTCCGCGCATGGCTGTCAGGATTTCTTCAATCGGAAGCGAGGAAAAATATGCATCCGTCCCATCGGAACGGATCTTCTCGCCGGCATACAAAACGCCTGCGTTGTCTGCAATGGCCGCTTGCTTCCAATTGATAGCCACCTTTTCCGGCGTTACGGCGCTGCGGCCGCCCGCCTGTCCCACGCAGATTACCGCGTCCGGCTTCTCTCGCGCCAGCAGCGATGCGAGTACCTCGCCCACTGTATCGTATTCCACCGGCAGCTGACGCTTGATCAGTGCCGCACCGCCCACCATATCCGGCAGCATCGACACCGCGTCCCATGACGCGTTCCGCTCGTCTGCACCAAAGGGCGCAAAGCCCGTAATCAAAATTTTCATTCAGACCCCTCCCCTTTTTTGATTGTAGCGTCCGCGCACCGGAAAATCAAGCGTGGCAAGGCAGTTGTTTTTTCCGCCGTCTGTGTTACAATAAGTTTGATGTCAGTTGGCAAAGCCAGCATCCCAGCCAGCCAACAGCAGATTTCAAAAGGAGCTCCTTATGAAACGTATTTTAATGATCGGCACCGGCGGCACCATCGCCTCCGGCATGGGTGCGGAGGGTCTGATTCCGGCGCTTTCTTCAAAGCAGCTGCTGTCGTTTGTCCCGCAGGTATCACAGATATGCGACGTGAAATGCACGCAGCTGTTCAGTCTCGACTCCACCAACATCCGCCCCGGCAACTGGGTGCAGATTGCCACCGCGGTGCGCGAAAGCTATGATCGCTATGACGGCTTTGTCATCTCGCACGGGACGGACACCATGGCCTACACCGCCGCGGCGCTCTCCTATCTGATTCAGGGTGCACAAAAGCCTATCATCCTAACCGGCGCGCAAAAGCCCATCAGCTTCGACTCCACCGACTCCAAGGTCAATTTGCTTGACGCATTTCGCTGTGCCGTCTCCGATACGCTCCACGGCGTAATGATTGTCTTTAACGGCAAGGTCATTCAGGGCACACGCGCGTGTAAAACACGCTCGAAGAGCTACGAGGCCTTTTCCAGCATCAACTATCCCTATCTTGCCGTTTTGCAGGATGGAAGCCTGCTGCAATACATTGAAAACGACTATCTGCCCGAGCCGCGCTTTTATGACCGCATCTGTGAGCGCGTGGGGCTGCTCAAGCTGATTCCCGGCGTTCCGGCGTCGCTGGCGGCGTATATGCTGCGCGAAAACGATGCGCTGATTGTAGAGAGCTTTGGCGTGGGCGGTATTCCCAGCTATGAGGGAAGCGGCTTTCTTGAGGTACTGGAGCAGGGTCTGACTGAGGGAAAGACCATCGTTCTGACCACGCAGGTGCAAAATGAGGGAAGCGACGTGGGCGTCTATCAGGTGGGCTACCGCATCCGGCAGTGTCCGCAGATTCTGGAGGCGTTTGACATGACCACCGAGGCCATCTGCGGAAAGCTCATGTGGCTTCTCGGCCAGACGAACACACCGGAGGAGATTCACCGGCTTTTCTATACGCCGGTTGCAAACGACATCCTGCGCTACCGCTCAAAGATGTAAAAATATCCCGCAAGGCCACGCCTTGCGGGATATTTTGAGCTTGTCAAAAAAGTATTTTTGACAAGCTCTCAAACGCGATCCGCTTCGCTGGGTTCTCGTCGCAACAAAC
>CAKTUT010000189.1 GCA_934621665.1 uncultured Oscillospiraceae bacterium
CATCAGGTCTTTGTGGACGCCACCCCGCCCAATATGCGCTATGTGTTCTGCCTGACCGGCGCGCTGCCGAAGGAAAATACGGCGTACCTGCTGTATGGCACCTATCGCCCCCGCTGGGCAGGGGATCTGCGGCGGGAGCAGACGATCTTGTCACAGGTACAGCAAAAAGACCGGCTGCTGTTTTATCCCTTCGATTCCGTTGAGCCGTTTCTGCGTCTTCTGAACGAGGCAGCGGAGAATCCGCAGGTGCTGTCGATCAAAATGACAATCTACCGCTTGCCTCATCCTCCAAGATTGCGCAGACGCTTTGCCGCGCGGCGGAAAACGGCAAAAAAGTGCTGGTCCTCATGGAACTGCGCGCCCGTTTTGACGAGGAAAACAATCTGGCATGGTTAAAAATGCTCGAAGAATCCGGCTGTCAGGTGATCTATGGCGCAGAGGGCTTCAAATGCCACAGCAAAATCTGTCTCATTACGCTTCGCAGCCATAACAAAACCAGCTATATCACGCAGATCGGAACCGGCAACTATAACGAAAAGACGAACGCCATGTATACAGACCTGAGTCTTATGACCGCCGACCCCGCGATTGGCGAGGACGCGGCGGCGTTTTTCCGCCATATGCTCGTCAACAAAGCTGGACGGGGAATATCAGCAGCTCTGCGCTTCTCCCTTCGGCATCAAGGCGAACTCTGTCACCGAGCGCGAGGTCATCGACAAGCTGGCGGATGCATCGCGCGCGGGCGTGGAAATTCAGCTCATCATCCGCGGCATCTGCTGCATTCTGCCGGGTGTGCCCAGCGAGACGGAAAACATTCATGTCACCAGCGTCGTCGGGCGTTTTCTGGAGCATAGCCGCATTTATCAGTTTGGCCGCGGCGAAAATGCCGGGATCTATATTTCATCGGCCGATCTTATGACGCGAAATCTGAACCGCCGGGTGGAAATTGCCTGCCCGGTCCATGACGCGCGCCTGCGCGAGCAGCTCCAATGGATATTGGATTCCCAGCTCCGCGACACGGCAAAGGCCAGCCTCTTGCTGCCGGACGGCAGCTACTGCAGCAAGCACAGCGCCGTAGCCTTTGATTCTCAGGCGTATTTTATGCTGCAATCCCCGCACATCCCGGCCTAGCCGGGCAAAGAGCTGCCGAAGCTCATACGGCAGCTGAGAAAGCTGATAAAAGGCGCACTCCGCGCGTGAAATGAAAAAAGAGCAGATCCGGCATTCTCAGGATGCCGGATCTGCGCTTTTGAAATGGGGTTCTGGGGAAGCGAGATGCGAAGGGTGCTATTGCAGATACGCTTTGAACCAGTTCAGAATTTCCTGCAGGCGTGTGATGCGGTTATCCGGACGGCCGCTGCGGGAGAGCTCGTGGTTCTCACCATGGAACAGGCAAAGACGTGCCGGGCAGCCTGCACGTTTGAGGCAGCTGAACATCTCCAGCGCATCCGGCAGCGGGCAGCGCCAGTCTTCGTCGGAATGGATGAAGAGCGTCGGGGTGTTGCAGTTCGGTGCATATTTCAGAGGCGACTCGTTCCAGAGCGCATCGACGTCCTGTTCGCAGGAACCGAGATGTTCGCTGCGGATATTGGTCAGACCAATGTCGCTGAGATACTCGAAGTTTATCATATTGGAGAAGGAACGCTGCGCACAGGCAGCGGCAAAACGGTTTGTATGGCCGATGATCCAGTTTACCATAAACCCACCGTAGGAGCCGCCGCAAACGCCGACACGGGAAGCATCAATATCCGCATAGCGATGCAGAGCCGCATCTGTAAAGTCCATAATGTCTGTATAATCGATCGTGCCCCATTTGCCGCGGATATCGGCAAAGTCCCCGCCGCGTCCGTCAGAGCCGCGCGGATTGCAGTAGAAAACAAAAAAGCCATTGCTCGCCCAGAGCTGCATCTCGTGATGGAAAACATCTCCGAATATGGTTTTCGGTCCGCCGTGGATGTGCAGGATGGCAGGGTAACGCTGGCCGGGCATATATCCATAGGGCTTCATGCAGAAGCCGTGCAGCATCGTACCGTCACGCGCAGGAAAAGAGAAAAGCTCCGGCGCGCTGATGGCGTGGCTTTGCAGGTATGCATCATTGAAGTGCGTGATTTGCCTGCCGTCGAGATAAAGCTCCGCGACACCATTGCGTGGCATTTTTGCGCATACAATCGAGCTGACGGACAGATCAAAGCTTTCAATGGACCCGGCAAAGCCGTCTTCCTCGGTGATGTTTTTTTCAATGCTTCCGTCAAAGAGCATGCGGTTGATGCAGCTTCCGTCCATGACAGGGGAAAGAAAATATACGCCGTCAGGACCGAGGCAGATGCCCTGCCCGCCGCCGTATTTTGCGTCTGAGCCGGTGCCGCCATAGCCGATTTTCATATCAGCATCGGCGAAACGGCGGATTTCTCCGGAGCCGGTGTCCAGCGTGTAAAAATCGCTGTTTTGTCCCATGCTCTTTCCGGGGCAGTTTTCAATTCCGCTGAAAAGAAGCGAATCGTCCTTCCAGAAGCACAGCGCAAAGCTGTTGATGCGCCCGACGTTTGTCAATTGCCGGGTTTCACGGCGCTTGACGTCGTAGGCATAAAACGCGGGGGAATAGAGGTAGGGACGATAATTCTGCCATGGTGTGGCCTGGAAGATCAGCGTTCCTGCCCGGTAGGTAAAACCGTCGACGTCCGCTGTCTCGTCGCTCAGACGGCGCAGATCCCCGCTGGCGGCCTCATAAACGTACAGCGCGGTGCGGCGGCCGGAGGTATAGTGCTGCCCATTGCTGCTGAACGGTGCTTCGTCCAGAATATGATACCGCGCCGGTTCCGGTTGACTGTCATGTACGGCGGTGATGGCAAAGCATCCGTCTGAGAGCGGACGGATTTTTTTGGCTGCAATCGGAAGCGTGAACAGCGGCGTCAGCGAAGCGGATTCTGCATCGAGCCGGCAGACTGTCGTGCTGCCATGTTCTGTTTTCCAGATGATGAGCGTGTCTGCATCGGCCCAGAAATAATCTCGGACGCAGCCGCTCTGCGTCAGGCGCGTGCTGCCGGCGCTTGCGCGGGCGTAGACCCAGAGGTCTGTCCGGTAGGCGTTTTCCTCCCGGCTTATTTCGGTCACAAGGTAAGCGATCTTTTTGCCGCCCGGCGAAAAGCGCGGATCGCTGACATAATGCAGTGCCATGAAATCTTGAATTGCAACAG
>CAKTUT010000190.1 GCA_934621665.1 uncultured Oscillospiraceae bacterium
GTCTGGATGTCCCAACCAAAATGCTCGCAGATGCTTTCAATTGCCGCGCACGGCACGCTGCTACCGGACATGGAAGCATTGCCCATAACGACTGCAACGCGAAGCTTTTCCGGAACTTTGACCGGAGTTGTCGGGACCAGATTTTCAATCTGACCATAGGCTTTCGTTTCGTCTGTTTGTGTCTGCTCTTCGTTGGTATTCTGCGTGGTTTCCGAAGCAGCTGCCTGCTCCTGCTGGGGTTCATCTGCCGTTGCCGCTTTCTGCGAAGCGCACGCGCAGCACGTGATTACAAGAATCACTGTCAACAGCATTGCAATCAGTTTTTTCATTTCGTTCCTCCACAAATTTTTTACAAGCATTTGATTATTTTCGTGCTTGTTTTTGTTTATTTTATCAACGTCGATTTTATCTGTCAATCGCCTTATGATCGTTTATGATCATAAATGATCATTTTCTATGATTTAAACAGTTCACGAAGTGATTATTTGGTGATTATTTATGATCGTATCATGTGTTATCTTGCGGGTGAATCACAATTTTCCATGCATCGTTATCGTTCATTGCGCGATCCAGCGCCTCAAAGTAGCGTTCAAGCGGATATGTTGCCGTGACAAGCGCCTTTGCATCCACCTTTCCCTGCTCCAATGCATCCAGGCAGTCGCGAAAACGGAACATCTGCAGCGGCGAGCCGACAATCTGAAGCCCCTTTCGGATCATCAATCCCGGCTCTACACGGACATACTTTGGCTCCTGATAGAAGAAAGAGTATAGTACATACCGCCCTTTCGGCGCAAGCAGCTGGACGCAGCTGTCAAACATCTGCTGATCATCGCCAGCGGCGTCTACAAACACGTCAACACCATGCGGGAACATTTGTTTGAGCGCACGCTCATGCTTACTGAAATCAGCAGGATCGACCAGCAGCGTCTCCACGCCAAACGCCTTTGCGCGTTCCAGCTTTGACGCCATTGTATCCAGCACAACAACTCTTCCCGCCTGAGAATGACGGAAAAGCTGCGCCAAAATTGCACCGCTGGAACCGCAGCCGATAATTACAACATTATCGCCATAGCGCAGTTGCGCACTATCCACGCAGTTCAGCGCACAGCCGATCAGTTCGGTCACACAGGCCTCGTCAAACGATAGGTGTTCGGAAAAACGGTAGACCTTTGCCGCATCACAGACAATATACTCCGCAAAGCCGCCCTGCAGATTATGACCCTGCGATCGGAAATTTTCGCACATAGTCGGCAGCCCTTTCTGGCAGAACCAGCAAGTGCCGCACGGAATTCCATTGTCTGCGGTCACATGGTCTCCAACCGCAACATTTGTTACGTTTTTTCCAACTACCTCCGCGATACCGGCGAACTCATGCCCTGGCACAGCGGGATAGCGACCCAAAAGCGACCCCGCCCTGTCATGGCTCGACTCCGCGGGCTTACAGATGCTGCAAGCCATAACACGGATAAGAACCTGATTGTCGCCGCAGACCGGACACGGGATGTCGCAGACTGAGCCATTTGCACGTCCCGGTTTTTCATAGACAACTGCTTTCATAGGCTGCACGCCCCTTTCGCCAAATTATTTCTCGGCGCCGCGCGCATATATGCAGAGGGGTTCATTCTGCACGCAGCGCACGTACGCCGGAAACATTCTCTTTTTCGCGGGGCGTAATTTTGCGCCCCGCATTTATATTTTACTTCTTCAGTGCAATGGCTTCCTTTGCAGCCTTGGCGATGTCCTCCGGTGTCATGTGCATCAGCTCCAGCAGCTCTGGCACTTGTCCGACCTCGCCGAAGCGGTTCTGCACGCCAATGCGGCGGAACGGGACCTGGCAGCCGCGGTCGCACAGAACATCCGCCACAGCCGTGCCAAGGCCACCTGTGACCGAGTGGTTCTCTGCCGTGACAATTGCGCCTGTCTCACGTGCGCACGCCTCGATGGTGTCCGCGTCGATGGGCTTGATGGTAAAGATATCGACAACGCGCGCGGAGATGCCCTCCTGCTTCAAAAGCTCTGCTGCCTTAAAGCAGTTGTCAATCATCACAGCGCCCTCTGCAATCAGCGTCACGTCGCTGCCGTCCAGCAGAACGTTTGCCTTGCCAAGTTCAAACTCCGAGCCATCCTCGTAGATTTTGTTGTTGGTGGTGCGCTCGGCGCGGATATAGTATACGCCGAAGTTTTCCGCCGCGTTTTTGACCGCCCAGCGCATGGAGGTGCTGTCAGCAGGCTCCATAATGACCGCACCGACCATCGGACGCATCAGCGCGATATCCTCAAGCGCGTGATGCGTACCGCCGTTCTCACCGGGCGAGATGCCGGGCGCGGAGGCTACGATCTTAACGTTATTCTGTGCATAGGCGCAGGAAATATAGTTCTGGTCGCACATTCTGCGCGATGCGAACACGGCGAACGAATGCGCAAACGGGATCATGCCGACTGCCGACATGCCGGCGGCAATGCTGGAAAGCGACTGCTCACAGATGCCGATATCGACGTAGCGATCCGGGAATTCTCTCTGGAAATCACCGCCGAAGATGCAGTTGCCAAGGTCTGCCTCCAGATCAACGATTCTGGGGTCGTTCTTTGCAAGCTCAATGGTGGTGTCGCGGTATGCTCTGGTCGGCGCGATGTCCTGAACCTTTTCTTTACATAACTTAACCATGTACATATTCTCCCACTTCCAATTATTCAAGCGCCGCAAGCTCTTTGCGCATTGCTTCCAGGGCCTCATCCGCACCGGCAAACGCAGGTCCGCGCATTGCGTGATTCGTCGGCACGCCTTCCTTTGCCGGCCAGCCCTTGCCCTTGATCGTTCTCAGGTTGATAAAGCCAGGCTTGTCAGACGCCTTGCATTGCTCGATCGCGTCGTTGATGGCGTCCACGTCGTGGCCGTCCACATCCAGCGCAAACCAGCCGAAGTCCTCCGCTTTCTGGCGCATATCGCCAAGAGCGGAAATGTCGTCGGTAAAGCCGTCAAGCTCCTGCTTGTTGTTGTCCAGCAGGACGATAAAGTTCTTTACGCCCTTGTTCGGCGCAATGAGCATCGTCTCCCAGACCTGTCCCTCCTGCGCCTCGCCGTCGCCGATGATGGCGTAGACCATGTTGTCCTTGCCCTGCAGCTTCAGACCAAGCGCCATGCCAAGCGCACACGATACGCCCTGGCCAAGTGAACCGGTAGAC
>CAKTUT010000191.1 GCA_934621665.1 uncultured Oscillospiraceae bacterium
GATTCACATTTTATTTCGCCGTGCGCGGCGAAACTCTACGAGGTTTTTTGACAGTCTGCTATGGACGCTCCGAATCCGGAGCGTCCATTTTTATGCACTCCACCGCCCCGGTCTATTCCTGCGCTGCGCGGAATAGATTGTCCGCAGGAGGTGTTCGCTTGCGTCCCCGTTCTTCCATTTTACATCGTGCGCTGGTGCTCACCGGCGTAAATCTTCTGCTGCGCGGCGTTGGAATGCTGTTTCAAGCGTGGCTGTCCGGGCGGATTGGCGCGGGCGGCATCGGACTTTTGCAGCTGGTGCTTACCGCAGGCGGCTTTGCCATGACGCTTGGCCGCTCCGGCGTGCGCACGGCGGTCATGTACCTTTGCGCCGAGGAGCTTGGCGCAAAGCGCCCGGGTGGTGTACGCCGCGCCATAACGCTTTGCATCGGCTATGCGCTTGTTTGCAGTACACTTGCCGCCGCGCTGCTGTTCGTTCTGTCCGGCTGGCTGGCGGCAGCCTGGATTCACAACGCAGCTGCCGCACCGCCACTCCGGCTGCTGGCGCTTGGGCTGCCGCTTGGCTGCTTTGTCAGCGTCCTGTCCGGCTATTTTACCGTCTGTGGTAAACTGCGGAAGCTGGTCGCCGCCGAGATCTGCGAACAGCTGCTCGGCGTACTTTTGATGGTTCTGCTGCTTCATGCCCGCGGCGACAGCTCCGCCCCCGGCGCGTGCTGCGCAATTGTCGCGGGGAGCAATCTCGCCGCACTCGTGCCTGCCGTATGGCTTGGCGCATCGCTCTGGCAGACGCTGCGCACAGCCCCGACCGAACCGTCAAGACCGATGCTGCGCCGCCTGCTGCATCTGACGATTCCGCTTGGTCTGAGCGATAATCTGCGCGCCGGTCTGCGCACGCTTGAACAGTTTCTCATCCCGGCAGGGCTTGCCGCCTACACCGCGTCATCCGGTGCTGGACTCGACGCCTACGGCACAATCTGCGGGATGGTGTTCCCGGTGCTGATGTTCCCCGCCGCGATTCTTTTCGCGCTGTCCGAGCTTCTTGTACCGGAGCTTGCGCGCTGCCGCGCCGCAAAAAGCCATATCCGCATCCGTTATCTTTGCCGGAAGACGCTGCGCTCGGAGCTGCTTTTTTCCTTCTGTGTGGCAGCGCTGATGTATGCGCTTGCGCCGCAGCTTGGCAGGATGATCTACCACAGTGCCGACGCGGGGCGCTATCTACGCCTGTTCTCCCCGCTCATCCCGATGCTCTATACCGACGCAATTGTCGATGGGATGTGCAAGGGTCTGGGACGGCAGGTTGCATGCGTGCGCAACAACACCATCACGTCCGTGCTGGACGTGGCGCTGCTGTATTTTCTGCTGCCGCGGCTTGGCATCCGGGGGTATTTTATCAGCTTTCTCATTACGCACGCCGTCAACTTCTATCTCAGCGTTCTGCTGCTTTTAGGCGCGGGCGAGCTGGCACCGCCCGAACCGATTTTATCCGTCAACGCACACCGGGGCTTGCAGCTTTCCGCCGCAGGCGGTACAATAGAGAAAATAAACTGAAAGAGGGCACACAAATGATTTCATTCCGCAACGACTATTCCGAGGGCGCACATCCGCTTGTGATGCAGGCACTTTGCGATACCAATCTGGAAGCCACGCCCGGCTATGGCCGCGACGTGTACTGTGAGGCGGCGGCACAGGCCGTGCGCACGCGCTTTGCCTGTCCGCAGGCAGACGTGCATTTTCTTGTCGGCGGCACAATTACGAACCTGACAGCCATCTCTGCGTTTCTCCGGCCATGGGAGGCCGTCGTCACCATCGACACCGCACACATCTGCGTACACGAGTCCGGTTCAATCGAAGCCTGCGGCCACCGCATCTGCTCCGTCCCGGGCGAAAACGGCAAGCTGACCGCCACACAGCTGCGTGAGGTAGTGGAAACACACAAGGGCGGTGACGACGGCCACATGGTTGTGCCAAAACTGGTGTATCTCTCGGACGCAACCGAGCTCGGCACGGTCTATACAAAGTCCGAGCTGACCGAGCTGCACAGCGTCTGTCAGGAGCTGGGGCTCTATCTCTATCTGGATGGCGCACGCATGGGCGCGGCACTCGTCAGCCGGGAAAATGACCTGTATCCCGAGGATTTTGCAAAGCTCTGCGATGCGTTCTATATCGGCGGCACAAAAAACGGACTGCTGTTCGGTGAGGCGCTCGTCATTGTGAACGACGCGTTCAAGCCGCACTTCCGCAACTGTATCAAGCAGCACGGTGCAATGCTTGCCAAGGGGCGTCTGCTCGGTCTGCAGTTCTCGGCGTTCTTCAAGGATGATCTGTGGCTCGACATGGCACGCCACGCCGCGCGCGCAGCAGAAAAAATTGCGGCCGCTATGGTGCAAAAGGGCTATGCGTTCTATGCCGCGCCGTCCACAAACCAGCTGTTCCCAATTCTTCCGGCACACAAGCTCGCTGTGCTTCAGCAGAACTTTGATTTTGAGCTCACCGCGCGTCTGCCAGATGACCGCTGGGCCGTCCGCTTTGTCACATCGTGGGCAACGACGGACGAAGCGGTTGACGCGCTGATTGCCGCGCTATGAGCGAGTTTCATGTCCATCCCATCCCGCCGCTTTACGATGCGCAGTCGCGCGTACTGATTCTCGGCTCGTTTCCGTCGGTCAAATCGCGCGAGGCCGCGTTCTTCTACGGCCACCCGCAAAATCGCTTCTGGCGCGTCATTTCATTGCTGCTCGGCTGTGCCGTTCCGAAAACCACCGAAGAAAAAGCCGCCATGCTGCACGCGCATCACATTGCGGTGTGGGACGTGATCGCATCCTGCGAGATCACCGGCTCAAGCGACAGCAGCATCCAGAATGCCATTCCGAACGACCTTTCGCCTATCCTGCACACGGCGGATATCCGCGCCATATTCTGCAACGGCACAACAAGCTACCGGCTCTATTGCCGCCATCAACAGGCACTGACCGGAATGTCGGCCATCCAGCTTCCGTCCACCAGCCCTGCCAACGCCTCGTTCAGTCTGGAGCGGCTGATTGACGCGTGGCAGCCGCTGCGCGATGCGCTGGCGCAATCACGATAAAAAATTCCCTTTCTGCGATGCAGAAAGGGAATCT
>CAKTUT010000192.1 GCA_934621665.1 uncultured Oscillospiraceae bacterium
GCTGCCAACAATGCAAAATCCACGTTTCTGTTCAACATGTCGCACGACATTCGCACGCCAATGAACGCAATTCTCGGATACGCCGATCTTGCGCGCAACCATCTGCATGAACTGGAAAAGCTGGGCGAGTATATGGACTATATCCGCGTATCGGGCGAGCAGCTGCTCTCAATCATCAATAACGTGCTGATGCAGGTGTTTACCAAGCACCTGCAGGCAAAACTTGTTTCCTCCATCGCACCGTCTGGCGCAGCGCTGCCGCCAGACGTGCTCATCCCAGTTGTATTTGTGGCCGACACCACGGAAAAGCATCAAGTCGCTGCTGAAACCTGACGTCGAAAGCGCCCGATGAACCGAATGGCTCATCGGGCGCTTTTATCTGCAATTGTTTTCCGGTATGCGCTCAGAATGCCACGTTCATGAACAGCGCCACGCAGCACAGAATCACCGCCAGCGGCACATAGACATATCGCCCCACACTGTACCAGAGCGTACCGCGCTTTTTGCCGCCGTCGGTGTTCACCGCGTCCAGCAGCACGTTCTTCTTCATCACATAGAACCACGTAACCGCGCCAAGCGTCGCGCCGATGGGGATGATATAAATGGACACCAGATCCATCCATGGCCCCCACTTGTCAATCGGCTCCATAAACAGCCCCGCGCCAAGGCAGAGCACGCAGATGATGGCCAGCACCGCCGTGCGGCCGAGCTTGGGAAATTTGTGCAGAAGTGATTCCGCGACCGCCTCCAGCATATTTTGAAGCGAACTGACGCCGGCAAAAATCATGGCCAGATACAGAATAATGGCAAACAAGCGCCCAAGCGGGATATCCTGCAAAATCGCCGGGAGCGTGGCGAACAGCAGCCCCGGTCCTGCGCCAACGTCAAGACCATAGGCAAAGCACGCCGGGATGATCACCAGCGCCGCAACGATTGCCGCGATCGTGTCAAACAGTGCCGTTCGCTGCGCCATGCCGACGACGTTTTCCTCCTTTGGCAGATATGCGCCATAAACGATCATACCGCTGCCCGTTACCGACAGCGAGAAGAATGCCTGTCCCATCGCCCAGATCCAGATCATCGGGTCTTTCAGCGCCTCCCAGCGCGGCGTGAACATAAAGCGGTAGCCCTCGGCCGAGCCCGGCAGAAATGCCACGCGCACCGCCAGCACAACGAAAATGACAAAGAACAGCGGCATCATGACCTTGTTCGTCTTTTCGATGCTGTGCGCGCCAAGAAACAGCGTCAGAAGCGTCCCCACCACAACAATCACGTGGTAGGGCACAACTGCGTACGGCTGTGACGAGAACGAGGAAAACCACGCCGCCGTGTCGGCGCTCATCAGTGTTCCGGCGACAGAGTCCACCAGTGCTTTCAGAATATACGCCACAATGATGGCATAGCCGATGGCGATACAAAGCGAGCCCGCCAGCGGCAGCCAGCCAAGCACGCCGCCCGCTGCTCCGGCCTTGTCGCCGCGCGTGCGCCATGCCTTTTCGTATGCGCCCAGCGTGCCGGTGCCGGCATAGCGCCCGACGGCAAACTCCGCCGGGAGTCCGACATAGCTGAAAATCACGACGAACAGCAGATAAATCAGCAAAAACGCGCCGCCGCCATTGCTGCCGAGCTTATTGGGAAAGCCCCAGACGTTGGCCATGCCGACCGCAGAGCCAACAGATGCGAGAATAAAGCCCCAACGGCTGGCAAAGTGTCTGGTGTGTTTGGAATGTTTCATTTCATCGTTTCCCTGCTGCGCAGGTTTCCCTTTCCTTGCGCCAAAGCAGCCGCCGCAAGCGGCCCTTGTTTGCTTTCGCACAGTATATCTTTTACATTTTAAATTGTGCCTGCACATAAGTCAAGGAATATCTGCGCGCACCATTCGACAAGCGCAAAAAGGCGGACAGGCTAACCTGTCCGCCTTTTGATTTGGTTTTGCTTACTTCATCAGGTTGGTGATGAAGCCGTACATTGCGACCGCAACCTCAGCGCGGTTTGCAGCAGCCGTTGCGTCAACGGACTTGCCGCCCTTGAGCAGATCAAGTGCAGCTGCCCACTCAACGTTCTTCGTTGCCCATGCGGAGACCTTTGCGTCTGCGTTCAGGCTGACGGATGCCGAGGTGTCCAGTGCCTTGTAGGAAGCGTAGCGCTGGAGAATTGCCGCCAGCTGCTCACGCGTGATCTCGCCCTGCGGGTCGAACTTGCCGTTGCCAACGCCGTTTACAACGTTGTGCGAAGCCGCCCATTCGACTGCATCGGAGTACCACTGGCCGCTCGGGACGTCGGTGAACGTGCCCTTGAAGCCGACTGCTTCCTTGCCGTCCAGACGGTAGAGGATGGTGACAACCATCGCACGCGTCAGCGTCTGGTTCGGGCCGAAGCTCGTGTAGCCAACGCCGTTCATGATGCCGTTGTCATACAGGTACTTAACTGCGTCATAGTAGCTGTCAGACTTGCTCACGTCGGTGAACGGGAACTTGTCGTCCTTGCTGCTGGAGCTGCCGCCGTTGTTGATACCGATGTCCAGGCTCACGCCGCACCGTGCGCACACGTGGTTGCCGTCGCGGTCAACCGTGGGCTGGTGACCCAGCGCCGGGAGCGTCTCGGTACGCGTCTGGCCGCAGGTGCAGGTGTAAATCACATAGCCTGCCTTGGAGCAGGTCGGCTCCACACGGCTGGTCTCAGACCAGATATGCTCTTCCTGATCAACAACCGGGATGGTAACCGGCGCATCCTGCACGGCCAGATTCGAGCCGCGCTCGGAGGCCGAAATCACAACCTCAGTGTTCACCTTATCGGGGTAGCTGAACGTGACCGTTGCAAGCGTATTGCCTGCGGCAATCGCTTCTTCGGAGGCAACCGCGATGTAAATCTTACCATTGCCCTTGTCCACGCGGAAGCTCTTGAGCTGTGCGGAGGAAGCAACGCTCTCATAGGTAATCTTGCTGGGATCGTAGCTGACGACATACTTGCCGTTCGTCGTCGTCTCGGTATCCGTCACGTCAACCGTAACAATGTGCTGCTCGGTCTCGCCGGAGCCGCTGACCGACTGCGGGCGAAGCGAAAGCTGTACGTTTGCATTCGCAACA
>CAKTUT010000193.1 GCA_934621665.1 uncultured Oscillospiraceae bacterium
CTGGTTTCGAACCAGCGGCCTCGTGGTCCCAAACCACGCGCTCTACCATCTGAGCTACACCCGGTTATGAAATTGAAAGTCTAAGCTGTCTGTAGTCAGCCATGTGGTCAAAGGCGGATTTTCGGGCGATTCCGGAAATTGCGGAAAACCCGCAAATGCCCGTGTGTCAAGGGGTTCTGGCGTTTTGGCTTTGGCAGGTCGGATGGATGCCGATACGCTCCCAAACCACGCGCTCTACCATCTGAGCTACACCCGGGAAAGCAAAAATAAGTATAGCAGACTCCGGCGCGAAAAGCAAGCGCTTGACCGAGAAAAAACGCATTTTTGCCCTGCGCACGTCATAAGCTCATCACAAAGGGAGCGTGAGACAAATGCAGAAGCATGAGAAAGCGACACGTCAAAAGACGCAAAACGAGCAGAACGTGCGGGTGAGCGGGGAGCAAGGGAAACGCATTTTTGCCGGAGTTTTTCTGGCTGCGGCAATTTTGCTGTTGGTGCATACGTGCAGCGTCTGCATCCCGCAGGTTGGACAGTTGACCAGATGCATTCTCCAATATGGGCGTGAAAGCCGCGCATGGTCGGCGTTCTTGACACTGAAAGATGGACTTGGCGCTGGGCAGAATGCGATGGAGGCGTTTTCGCAGTCATATCAGGTGTTGACCGGTGGGGCGGATTGAGCTGTCACCGGGCTTTGCGTTTTTTCTTGCCTGGCTTGCATGGCTCGGCGGCGCGGAGCTGTTCTGGTGGTATCTGGTGGCGGCGGCACTGCATGAGGCAGCGCACGCTGCGGCTATCTATCTGTTTGGCGGGCGGATTTTGAAAGTCCGGCTTGGCTTTGGCGACGCATATCTGCGGACAAGTCTGCTGCCGCCGCGTGCGGCGTTCTGGTGTGCATTGACAGGCCCTGCGGTGAATCTGCTTTGTGCGCTGACGCTTGGCCGGGCAGTGCCGGCTTTTGCCGCAATCAGTCTGCTGCTCGGCGCATATAATTTGCTGCCGGTTTGGCCGCTTGATGGCGGCAGGATGGTGAACAGTCTCTTAACGGCATTGTTTCCGGCTGCGTGCGCGGAACGGCTTTGCTGTGTGATCGGTGCAGTCGCCTGCGCGGGACTGCTTGGCGTTGGCGTATGGCTTTATGCGGTGCGGGGCGCAGGTATCTGGCCGTTTTTTGCGGCAGGCTGCCTGACGGCGCGGGTGATTAGTCTGCGAGTCGGGGCGCGCTACAGTGTGCGCTCCATGGGATAATAGGCGGAAATGTCATTCAGAATCCGCTGGCCGGTTTTGGAAAAGCCGTTTTTCGTCCAAAACGCCGCACTCTGCGGATTGCCCTCGTCAATGGCAAGGCGCGCGCGGCGATAGCCGTTTTGGCGGAGCGCGGTGCAGAGCTCCGTGATGAGCGACGAGCCGCAGCCACGAGACTGCATGGAAGCGTCAACCATGAAAAAACCGATAAATACCGTTTCGTCATTTGGATATCCCAGAATCAGGTCAAGAACGGCGATGAGCGTCTCATCCTGAAAAAAGCCGACATAATACTTGTCCGCTGCTTCTTTTCCAGGTGGAAGCGCGGTCAGATCGGCCAGCACTGCGGCCTCATCCGGCAGCGGGGGATGGTAGCGGTAGAATAGCGGATTTCCGCGGCAGACGGCCAGAATTGCCGGAATATCAGCTGGCGTAAGACGACGCGCGGGAGCGTACGTGGAGAGATCAGAAAGCTGCATAAAAGACCTCCTTAATTGCAGATATGATAGCACATCTGCCAAAGAATGCAAGCGGGAGTTGCTTTTTACGGTCACAGCGGTTAAAATGGAGCAGAAATGAACGAAAGATAGGAACTGCTATGACAGATCAACTTCATCGCGTGCTTCAGCGCGTACAAAAGCCCGCCCGGTATATCGGCGGGGAATATAATCAGATTGTCAAGGACAAATCGGCAGTCGATGTCCGTGTGGCATTCTGCTTCCCGGATACGTATGAGCTTGGAATGTCCAACATCGGAATGCGCATTCTCTATGGCGTCATGAACGAGATGGACGGCGTATGGGCAGAGCGTGTCTTTGCACCGTGGGGCGATATGGAGCAGGAGATGCGCGCACGCAGCATCCCGCTCTTTGCGCTGGAGAGCAAAGACCCGGTGCGTGAGTTTGACATGATCGCATTTTCCATCGGCTATGAGATGAGCTATACGAACATTCTCAATATGCTTGCGCTCTCTGGTGTGCCGCTGCTGGCAAGCGATCGGACGGAGCTTAAGAATATCGTATTTGCGGGCGGCGTATGCGCTGTGAACCCCGAGCCGTTGGCTGATTTTATTGATTTTTTCTCGCTTGGCGAGGGAGAAGAGATCACGCAGGAGATTGTGCGCCTTTACCAGGCGGCAAAGCGCGAGGGCTGGGACAAAGAACGCTTTTTGCGCGCAGCGGCTAAAATCGACGGCGTGTATGTGCCGTCGCTGTATTGTCACACCTACAACCCGGACGGCACGCTTGCGGCGATTACACCGTTGGACGGCGCGCCGGAAACGGTGACAAAGCGCGTCATTCAGGACATGGATAAGGCCTACTGGCCGGAAAAGACGATTGTTCCATCGACGGAAATCGTCCACGACCGGTCAAATCTTGAAGTGTTCCGCGGCTGTATCCGCGGCTGCCGCTTCTGTCAGGCGGGATTCTGCTACCGCCCGGTTCGCGCAAAGAGCGCCGATACGCTTTATCGGCAGGCAGTGCAGTCGCTTGAGGACTCAGGCAACAGTGAAATTACCATGGCGAGTCTCTCTACATCTGATTATAAGCACCTGCCAGAGCTTGCCGACCGGCTGCTGGACTACTGCCAGCCGCGAAAGATCAATCTGTCGCTGCCAAGCCTGCGCGCGGACAACTTCTCTCGCGAACTCATGATGAAAGTGCAAAAGGTACGTAAAAGCGGGCTGACGTTTGCGCCGGAGGCCGGTACACAGCGCCTGCGCGATGCGATCAACAAAAACGTCACCGAACAGGAAATCCTTGACACGTGCGCCACGGCATTTTCCGGCGGATGGAGCAGCGTGAAGCTCTATTTTATGC
>CAKTUT010000194.1 GCA_934621665.1 uncultured Oscillospiraceae bacterium
GCTCAGTAAAGCCGCAGTCGGCCACAATGCCACGAACGTTTCCCGCAAGCGGCAGATCTGCCGCCATAAGCACGGTACTTGCGCCCATGGAAAGACCGCACAGATACATCGGCTCGTCTGTGCCAAGCTCGTCCGCCATTCTTTTTACCCAGCTCTGCACGTCGCGCCGCTCCTTGACACCGAACGTGATATACCGTCCGCCGGAGCGCTGCTGCGCGCGCTGGTCAACCAGCAGCAGCTGGAAGCCCATTTCATAGTACATCCGCGCCACAAGGCCAAAATCAATTTGCCAGCACGAGCGGTAACCGTGAAACAGCAGAAGCGTCCCCTTTGCATTTTCCTGCGGCAGGAAAATGCCGTGCAGCCGCACACCGTCAAAGGCCACAATATCCATCTCCCGGCGCGGCTGCGCCAGCACCCACTTTTCCCCCGCCAGAATCTCGTCCCGGCAAACGGAAAAGCTGTTGTGCGTCAGATGCTTTTCAATCTGCGCCTGTGTCCGGTGGCAGCCGCCGCACGAAAACTGCAAAAAAGCAATTGCAAGCACCACCGCCAGCACCAGAAGCGCCAGTAACACCCAAAGTACAATCATGCTTTCCGCTTCTTTCCAAGCTTTGCAAAATAGCGGAACGTCAGCGGCCACACACACCCGGCAAACAGCACCAGCACAAAATATCGCACAGCGTCCGCCGCGCCCGACGGCAGGATAGCGCGCAGCGGCGCTTTCAAAAGCGTCCGAACCGCCATTGCAAGGCCGAGTCCCAGCGCCACCTTGAATACCTGCGCATACCACACGGCTTTCACTTCAAAGCGGATATACTTTTTTTCAGCAAAGTAAGCGACGAGCAGTCCCACAACCGCGCCTGTCAGCGTCCACGCGTTTTTTACCGCACTTGCCAGATTGGATGCGTCCTCGCTCCCGGCGGGGAAATCCGCCCGCAGGCCGGTGACATAGCCGAGGAACACGCCTGCAAACGCAAGGCCGCCCACCATCAGCCACGGCATGGATCTTTCCATCCGCTTCTGCGTGTGAAACGCGGGATACAGCGCCGCCAGAATAGCCGCCGCCATCAAGAAGCCCACGCACACATCCTTTGGCGTGTGTACGCCAAGATACATCCGCGAAAACGGCACAAGCACAATCAGCGCCACGCACACCCAGCGCACCCACGGCTTTTTCGTCATAATCGCCGCCGCGCCATAGGTACTGACGGCGTTTTGCGTATGACCGGACGGGAACGAATAGCCCGTGGCCGCGGCACGTGCGCTTTCCACAATGGTAAACGCCGGGTCAAGCACCCAAGGGCGCGGAATCCGGCAGACAATCTTCAAAAACTGGTTGCCAATCGTGCCGAACAGTCCCGCGACAAAGGCGTAATAGCCTGTCCGCTTGTCCACGCACCAGAACAGCACAAACGCAACTACCATAAACGCAACCTCTGTGCCCAGATGCGTAATGCCGCCGAAAAAGGCATCAAGCACCGGAACACGGGCGCTTTCCAGCAGACGCAGAAAATTCATATGACCCGCTCCTTTTGTTTTGTACCGACAGTATACCACGCCGCCGCCAAAAATGGAATACACCGCCGCAGTTGCATTTTTCGCAAAAAACGATATACTGAATGCAAGGAACTTACGAAAGCGAGGCGCTGTTATGTTTTCTCAGGAGAGCCGCTGTATCTACGGCAAAAATCAGCTGATTGAGGTTATCTGCCAGCTGCGCTTCCCCGATATTCTGAAAATTGAGGCGAAAGAGCCGTTTGAGTTTCAGGAAACCATCCGCGCGGACTATCCGCAGTATCAGAAAAAGGTGGAGCAGCTGCCGCCAAAGCAGGAAAACGGCAAACTGACGCCGCAGGGCACAGCAAATAATTATCAGTTCATCTCCGCCGACGGGCAGTGGAAGGTCAGCCTGTCGCGCGGCTTTATCGCCCTGTCTACCCACGCCTACAGCCGCTGGGAGGAGTTTGCTAACCGGCTTGACCGCATTCTGGCTGCGTTTATCAAGGTGTACGAGCCCGCGTTTTTCTCGCGCGTCGGTCTGCGCTATATCAACGCCTTTCGCCGCGCGGCGCTCGGTCTTGACGGCACGCCGTGGCGGGAGCTCATCCAGCCGGGGTATCTTGGTCTGATGGGCGACGACGACGCGCAGGAGGGCGCGTTCATCAAAAATGAGCAGTCTGTCACCGCCGCCATGCCCGGCGGCGCAAAGTGCAACATCAAATGCGGTCCAGGCACGCTGCGCAAGGTCAATAACCGCACGCGCGAAGCGCAGGAAGAGCCGGTCTATATGCTCGACCTTGATCTGTATATGGAGGGCAACACGCCGCTCGGCCACGCCGTCCCGGCGCTCAACGTCGTGCACGGCAACGCAGGAAGCCTGTTCCGCGGCGCAATTACCGATACGCTCCACGACGCCATGGAGCCGGAGGAAGTGTAATTGGGCAGATACTCCCTGCAATGGCCGCTGTAGGGGCGCAGACGCAGGCACGCGGGCGAATGACATTTTTATCCGAAAAAACAAAAAGACGTCGGAGCAAAGCGGACTTTGCTCCGACGTGGTGCGCCCGACAGGACTTGAACCTGCACGCTCGCGCAATGGAACCTAATACGAATATCTTTTTAAAAAGATATTCGTATTAATCTTCTGACTGCAGCTCATAAGTACACAGATAAAATAGAAACGACGTCATCTGATAGCGGCTGATGCGGGTATCAGAGGCATCCAGCAGATCGGGAAGATCGCTGTCCCGTGTGGTGATGCCGGTCTGATTGCACCAGAGCATGGCGCGGACGGCTTCGGCACTGAGCTGCGGCTCACTTTGTATGGTCTGCTGGAGCTGTGTCCGGTCTACTGCCGTATCGACGCCGGCCATAGCCGCATAGCGATAGATCAGCACGCACGCGGTTTGATAGTCCACTTTCTCTGTGCATGCAGTACACACATCATCCTGCCGGAGAAGCCGTTTCTGCCAGGCCCAGCATACAGCGTCGTAATAGGGATCGGTGACGTCAAAGTCCTCACTTTCAGAATCAGGCGGAAG
>CAKTUT010000195.1 GCA_934621665.1 uncultured Oscillospiraceae bacterium
AGATGAAATATGGCAGGTAGGTTACCATTTGCAGCGTTTTCTTCCAGCGCTTGTGCCGGACATAGTTGATCAGGACAGAGAAAAGAATCGGGACAACCGTGCCGACAACCAGACTGTAGAGGCTGATTGCCATCGTGTTCCAGATCAGCGTCCAAAAGTTGTAGCCTGTGAAGAATCGCTTGAAATTCTTAAGACCGATCCAGGGACTGCCCCAGATGCCCTGCTTGATCATGTATTTTTTAAAGGCCAGCTGAATACCGGCCATCGGTACATACGAAAACAGAAGATAGTACGCCAAAACCGGCAGAACCATGGCATAGAGAATCCAGTTCTTCCGGAAATCCGCACGCAGCCGCTGGCCGAAGCCCGGGCGGTCAAGGCGCGGCGCTCTGGCGGCGGTTGGTGTGGTTTTGGAGCGGCTCATATTTCGCACACCTGCCTTTCTGAGATGGATTGCCGGATGCTTCCGGACGAGCGCCCGAATGGGACTCGCCCGGAAGCATCGAAAGAATGTCTAATTGAAGTGCATCAGCCCTCAAGGCTGCGGGTATAGGCCGCCTGATCAATTTCGTGCAGGCGGGAAGCGCCCATCGCATCCATATTGGACAGGTAGTCCGCCCAGGTGGCGTCCAGATCAGCCTGACCGGTAATGACCTGCGCCATATACTCGTAATAATAGCTGGTGATGGTCGTGATGAGATCAGCGCGTTCGGCAAGCTCATCCTCCGTCCAGTTCAGCGTGGGATATGCATCTGCGGCATACTCCAAAAGCGCCTTGCGCTGTTCATAAAGGAACAGCTCCTCGGGGTTGGTGTTGCCCTCGTCAAACAGCTTTGCCTTTGCAAGCGGCGCGGGATACCAGCCGAACATACAGGCCTTGTTGCGGACGCTGGTAATGTCGCCGCCCCATTCGCCGTCGGTAATCCAGGTGTACATGCCGTTAGAATCCAGCGTAAAGGTCTCGCCCTCAACGCCCATGCGGCCGAGAATTGCGCCCTCTTCGCTGTAGAAGTAGTCTGCCCACTGGCAGATGAGCTCGGGATTTGCGCACTTGTCGGTGATGCACAGCGCACCGTAGCCAAGACCGTTGCCGGCGGGCATGGAGTGCTTTCCGTTAAACGGCGTAAGGCCGACGTAGTCCTCGTCGCGCTCTGTGCCGACGTGCTGGTAAGCGCCGTAGGTCGGAATGGTGCCAAGCGTGTCGCTGGTTGCGCCGATGGCGTTCAGATCATCCCAGCTCGCGGTGAAGCAGTCCTGATTGATGAGCTTCTCGGTGTAGGCCTGCGCCCAGAACGCGAGGAAGTCATGATAGACATCGGAGGTCGGGACGAAAACAGCATTGCCGTTTTCATACATGCTGTAGGTGCTGTAGTCCATTGCAACGCCGAACAGCGGAAGCGTATACTCAACAGCGCCGGACGGGCAGTAGATGCCGTATTCGTCGGCTGCACCGTCGCCGTTGGGATCGTCATTTGCAAACGCGCGGAGCACATCCATGAACTCGTCCTGCGTGGTGGGAAGCTTCATGCCGAGATTGTCGAGCCACTTCTGGTTGATGTAAACCGCGGGGGCGGCCAGCTCCTGACCGTTGAGCTGCGGCAGCGCGTAGATATTGCCGTCGGCAGAGGTGATCTGATTCCACAGATCCTGCTCATCCAGAAGCGCCTTGAGATTGGGCATGTACTGGTCAATCAGGTCGTTGAGCGGAATGATAATGCCCTGAGAGCCATACTGGAACGCCTCGGTTGCGCTGATGCCGCTCTTGATATACACGTCGTAATACTCGCCGCTGTTAAAGCTGAGGCCGCGCTTTTCGGAAAGCTCCGCCTGGCTGGCGGTGGAGATATCCCAGTGGATGTTCGTGCGCTCCTCCATGACCTGCATGGTAAGCGTCTTGTCAAGCTCCTCGCCGGTGTTGCCAAAAGCAAAGGCGCTGACGTTATAGGTCTCGGCCAGCGGGAACACGTCCTGCGAAGCCTCGGCCGGCGCTTCGCTCTCGCCGCCGGGCGTCGTTTCGGTCTGACTGGTCGTTGTCTGGCCGTCTGCGGCCGGTGTTTCTGCCTGCTTGGCGCAGCCGGCCAGAATCGAAGCGGTCAGCGCCAGCACAAGAAGCAGTGCCCATACACTTTTTTTCATTTTGTAGCCTCCTGAAATGTTTTTAATATTATTAACGAGAATTAACCCGCGTTAATAATTCAAGAAAAAATAAGCCGCTCAGACAAAATTCGTTCGTTTCAAATGTCTGGGCAAACCAATTCCGCAGAAAAAACAGAAAAGCGCGCGAAACGGCGGCTGTTTTTCGTATAAAATCCCGCGTCAGATGGACGCAAACCGATCATTTCCGGCCGCTTGAAGCGGCCAGCCCTGTTTGCTGTCTTAAGGATACTCCTTTTTCCCGTAATATGCAAGGCTGTTTCTGTACAAATTAACTCGCGTTAATTTGTAGCTTTTCAACAAGCGTCATTATTTTCTGCGCCGTTCCGTGCAAAATAAAAGGAGAAAGAGCCGTCAGACTCTTTCTCCCTCTTTCGCCGCGGCCGTTGCTGCTTTTACGCGTTCTTCTCCTGCTGTGCAATTTGCTTGAGCAGAATTTCCTCCGCGTAGCCGCAGGCGCGCGCAACCGAGCCGTCTTCAAACGGATTGGACAGCTCCGCATAGCGCAGCGTCTCCAGATAGCTGCGGCTGCCGCCGGTCTTGCAGAGCTTGAGATCGTTCTGCCACGCGGCGGCTTTGTCCTCGGCGTACTTCTTCTTAAATTCCATTGCGCCCATCGTGGTGAGCGTATAGTTGATATAGACTTGCTGTCAGGCGGGCGGCAAAAACAGACGTTGTTTCTACTCTGTAATCGGAATCCTGTACACATTGCCGGCCATGCGCTTGTAGGGGCAGACGACTCTGTTCGTCCCTGCGCGCAGCAAAAAAGCGTCCCTCCCCCGGCCGGGAAAGGACGCTTTCTCTTTTTTACAGCGACTTCAGCAGCTTGACGCCCTCGTCGATGAGCAGCTCGGCAATGCCAG
>CAKTUT010000196.1 GCA_934621665.1 uncultured Oscillospiraceae bacterium
GGCGGAGAGCATATGCTCTCCGCTTTTGCTTTTACGAATGATGCGTATAAAGCGAATAGTATTTGGTTGTAATCAGACGGTAGAGCATCAAAAGTCCGCGCACGCAAAGCTCGATTGCCATGGCCATCCACGTGCCGCGCAGGCCAAAGCGTGGGACAAGCTGCGTGGCAAGGCCGATTCGGACAATCCAAATGCTGCCCAGATTCATCAGACTTGGCACAAGCGTATCGCCCGCGCCGCGCAGCGCGCCGGCGGCGACAATGGAGACACCGTAGAGCGGTTCAGCAAGCAGACCGATGCGTAGAACCTGCATGGCAAGCGCGCGCACAGCAGGATCGGGCGTGAGCATCTGAAATACGAGCGGGCAGAGGAACATCATTAAAAGCCCCGTCACGCCCATCAGTGCCGCGCCCATGGCGGTACAGATATAGCCGTAGCGTCGGGCAAGCGTATCCTTTTTTGCGCCGACACTCCGGCCGACCAGCGTTGTTGCCGCGAAGCCGATGCCATAGCCCGGCATATAGCAAAGACTCTCTGCCGTCACGGCAAATGAGTTCGCCGCGATGGCCACCGTGCCGAGCGGGGCGATGATGGCGGTGGAGGCAACCTGTGCGCCGCTCATGGCAAGCTCCTGCACGGCGACGGGCAGTCCGATTTTCAGCGCCTTTTTAAAAATCGGCGCGCTTGGTGTAAATTTTTCGTCTCGCCGCAGGTGCAGCAGCGGGTTTACAAAGCAGCAGCGCCAGAACATGATTAAGCTGACCACCGCGAAGGCAAGCGCCGTACCCGCGCTCGCACCCGCTACGCCAAAGTGCGGGATGAGCAGTGCGTTAAACACTACGTCAAGCGCACACATGGCGGCGTTTAGAATGCTGGGTGTGAGCATATCGCCGCTGCATTGGAGAAATGACGAGTTCAGCGAATTGAGCTGTGAGAACGGCAGCATCAGTGAGAAAATCAGAAAATAGGCCGAGGCATTCGGACAGATATCGGCCTCGCCGCCAAGCCAGTGGGGAAGATGCCCGGAGATCAGCGCACCGGTCAGACAGAGCAAAAGCGATGCGCACACCGCTGTCAATAGTCCGTGCCGCACAACCTGACGCGCCTGCGTGCCGTCCCCTGCGCCGATGTGATGCGCCACCTGAACGGAAAAACCGGCGGAAATTGCATAAGTAATGCCGCTAAAGAGCCATGTTGTGGTGGAAACCAGCCCAATTGCGGCGGACGCGCCCGCACCGAGCGAGCCAACCATGGCCGAGTCGATATACTGCATGACAATGGTGGTAATCTGTGTCAAAATTGCGGGCAGACTCAGCCGCCATACCTCTTTGATCTGCGGCCCAAGCGTGAGCCAGTCTATTTTTTTCATCTGTCTGCTACTCCGATCTTTCGTCGACTCTGCCGTGCGGGCACAGTTTTCTTATTATATCATATGCGACCTGCTTTGCAAGGAAAAACAGAAAATCGTCCCAGTCCGGTGGTAAAGCGCTCCAAAACAGCGCCGGATGTGGCACGCAATGGCGGCGGTCGCAGATCGTGCAATTCTGCCGCTGCGCTTTTTGATATTTTTCACAAAAGCGGCAAATGCCTGCCAAAAAAAAGACACCTTTTTTACAAGATTCCTCTCCTGCTTTTTACCTGTATTTTGCAATATAATCAAAACAACAGAGGGCAGCCCCTCTGGATAAACGTTCGCTCGCGAGATCTGCGCAGCGGACAAAAAATATAATGGAGGAACAAACATGAAAAAACTGCTTGCATTGCTTCTTGCGGCGCTGATGGTTTTCAGCATGGTCGCCTGTGCAAAGACGGCGGAAACACCTGCTGCCGACGCACCCGCAGAAGAAACCCCTGCTACGGCTGACAAGCCCGCAGAAGAGACCCCTGCCGATGAGACTCCTGCTGAGTCTGACGGCGACAAGATCGTGATCCATTACTGGGCACAGTGGACGGAGAACGAGGCACAGGCTGAGGCCTACAAGGCGGCGATCGCCCGTTTTGAGGAAGCACATCCCAACTGCACCGTTGAGGTCAACTGGGCAGGCCGTGACGTTCGTGAAATCCTGAGAGCCAGCATCGACTCCGGCAACGCCATCGACATCGTTGACAGCGGTTTTGACCAGATCGTCAACCTGCTTGGCGAGGACTATCTGATGGATCTGACTTCCTACATGGAAGGCAGCGACTTTGAGAAGAACATCTCCGCCGGCATGGCAGCGTTTGCAAAGAGCTTCGCTTCCGACGGCACGTCCTGGTACTACATCCCCTCTCAGCCGTTCGTTGGCACGATCTACTACAACAAGGCGATTTTTGCCGAGGCCGGCATTGACACGATGCCCACCACGTGGTCTGAGTTTATGGACGTCTGCCAGAAGATCAAGGACGCTGGCTATGATCCCATCACGGTTGACGACGCTTACTATCCCTGCCTCTACGGCACCTATCTTGCCATGATGAAGGGGCCGGACTGGGTTACCGAGCTGCTCAGCGACACCACCGGCGCAAACTGGGGTGATCCTGCTGTTGCGCAGATGGCAAACGACTTTGCAGCAATGCGTGAAAACGGCTATTTCTCCGACAGCTGCGGCTCCAACGTATTCCCGTCCGCACAGAACGGCGAGTTCGCAATGGGCACTGCTGCCATGTACTATAACGGCTCCTGGCTGCCCAACGAAGTTCATGACATCACCGGCGATGAGTTCCAGTGGGGCGCTATGTTCTTCCCCGCACCAGACAACGCCGAGTACCCCTACACCACCTATTCCACCGGCTGCCAGTTCTTTGGTATCACTAAGGGCTGCGAGCATCCGGAAGAAGCTCTGGCTCTGCTTGAAGAGTTCTCCTCTGTCCAGACGCAGCAGGATCTGGTCGACAAGGCACAGGCAATGCCTGTGGTTGACGGCCTTGAGCTGCCCGAGAACCTGAAGAGCGCTGGCGAGCTGCAGGCACAGTCCACCGACGTCATTCCCTGGTGCGGCATGTACGG
>CAKTUT010000197.1 GCA_934621665.1 uncultured Oscillospiraceae bacterium
CCTTTATACTGCCAATGTTGCTATGTACCGCACCTCGACCGCGTGCCCCACTGCGGTTCTATCTTTCCTGATGAATCTCGCGGTTCGTATGGGGCACACGTTCTTGACCATCTGGCCGCCGACAGAGCCGGCCTCGCGGGAGGTCAGGTTGCCGTTGTAGCCCTGCTTCAGGTTAACGCCGACCTCGGAGGCGGCTTCCATCTTGAACTTGTCCATGGCCTCGCGTGCTTCGGGAATGTTGATAGAATTGCTGTTACGGTTCGTCATGTTGGAACATCTCCTTACTACAATTGTTGCGGAAAATCATCACTTGATTTCCTTGGTTGTAGTTTTGCCCGCGCGTGCGTCATTATGACTGCCAATGTGTGCTGGAATTGTCAGCTTTTCTGCTTTACACGCAGAAAATGCAAATTTTCATTTTAACAGTGCTGCAACTTGTGACTCGCCAAAGACGGCGATTCCATGCTCCAGCAGAATCTGGGCGCAGACACCGTAGCCCTCGCACAATGTGCTGGAAAAGCTCCCATCGTAGATTGTGCCGCTGCCGCAGCTAGGGCTGCGCTCCTTTAAAACAGCGGCCTCGCAACAAAAAAGCTGCGCAAGACGCAGCGCTTCTTCCGCGCCGCGCTGATACTCCGCTGTGACGTCGCGACCGTCCTTTGTAAAAACGTGTTCGCCGCGCCGTTCGGCCGGTGTGCGCGGTGTTGGAAGTCCGCCAAGCTGTTCGGGACAGATGGGAATGAGCTGATATTGCTGCGCCAGCGCAGAAGCCTGTGCGCAGGCTTTGCACGCGCCATCATAGCGGCAGCGCACGCCAAGCAGGCAGGCGCTGATGAGAAGCGGCTGCTTTGTCATCGGATTTTCCTCCCGTCCAGAATTGCCTCGATGAGTGTTTCGCCTGTATAGCAAAGCTTCAGCGAGAAAAATGAACGATTTTCTTCCATCAAATCCAGAAAAATCCGGTCGCCCGCCCACGATGGAAGCGTACGCACTGCATCCTTTTCAATCCATTCCAGCACGCCCTCGTCGCACTCGCGCAGCGTCCCGGTAAAATTATCACAATGAAACAGATGCATATATTCCGTCGGCCAAAGGTCGGAGACGAACGTCACAATCCCGCAATAGCGCCATGTGCGCATCGTCAGACCGGTCTCCTCATATACCTCTCGCAGCGCGCAGTCCTCGGGACTTTCTCTGTCCTCAAACTTGCCGCCGATGCCAATCCATTTGTCATGATTTTCGTCGTTTTGCTTTTTTACGCGGTGCAGCATCAGATACTGCCCGTCCTGCTCCAGATAACAAAGTGTTGTGTTTTTCATCGGATGCACTCCTATCTGCTTGTGCGCAGTTTTATTGCGCTTATTGTATCAGCTTTGCCGGGAAAAGTAAATCGCATCCCGATTTCGGCAAAATACCCAAGCGGAATTATACAGATTTGGAGGAACTGTCAATCCTAATTGCCGACATTTTCTGATATAATGTCAATAATCAGTCGTGGCCTGACCAATCCACTTTTATGGTTTTGCTGCGATACAAAAAGGAGGTTATACCAATTCCGCAGGACTTGCGGTGCGGTATTGTGGAGACATACCGTAATGCATCCATCAAGCCCGATGGTTGTGAGAGAGCGCATTGCAGAGGCAGCGCTGTCAGAGTCAGAAAGTTATGGCAGAAGTACGTTTGGTCAATGTAAAGAAGATTTATCCTTTCGTCAGCGGAGAAGAGAAGAAAAAGAAAAAGAAGAAGCATGACGACGAGCCCCCCAAGGAAAAAGCCAATCTGCAGATTACCGATAAGGGCGTTGTTGCTGTGCAGGAGTTCAATCTGGATATCGCCGATAAGGAATTTATCGTTCTGGTCGGCCCGTCCGGCTGCGGCAAATCCACCACACTCCGTATGATCGCCGGTCTGGAAGAGATCACCGAGGGCGAGTTGTACATCGGCGACAAGCTGATGAACGACGTTGCACCCAAGGATCGCGATATCGCGATGGTTTTCCAGAACTACGCTCTGTATCCGCATATGACGGTTTATGATAACATGGCGTTCTCGCTGAAGCTGAAGAAAACGCCCAAGGCAGAGATTGACCGCAAGGTCAAGGAAGCCGCTGAGATTCTGGATATCACCCAGTACCTCAACCGTAAGCCAAAGGCTTTGTCCGGTGGCCAGAGACAGCGTGTTGCCATCGGCCGTGCCATCGTCCGTAACCCTAAGGTATTCCTGATGGATGAGCCACTGTCCAACCTGGACGCCAAGCTCCGTAACCAGATGCGCGCTGAGATCATCAAGCTGCGCGAGAAGATCGACACCACGTTTGTCTATGTTACCCACGACCAGGTCGAAGCTATGACGTTGGGCGACCGCATCGTCATCATGCGTGACGGCTTCATCCAGCAGATCGGTACGCCGCAGGAAGTGTTCAATCATCCGGCTAACCTGTTCGTCGCAGGATTCATCGGCACGCCGCAGATGAACTTCTTCGACGCTACCCTCACCAAGAAAGGCGATAAGTACGTCGCAACCGTTCAGGGTAAGGACTTTGAGCTGCCCGAGGATAAGCAGGCTGCGCTGAAGAACATGAGCGATATCCCCACCGAGATTACGGTCGGTGTTCGTCCGGTTCACATTCATCTGGCTGAGCAGGGTATTGACGCAACAGTTGACGTCTCCGAGCTGATGGGTTCTGAGCTGCACCTGCATGTCAATTCCAACGGCAAAGACGTTGTCATTGTGGTTCCCACCACCGACATCGACCTCAATGCCGTCCATGGCAGTCACAAGAAGGTTTCCTACATGTTCCGTCCGGAGCTGATGCATTTCTTCCGCAAGGACACCGAGAAGAACATCTTCTAATTTGTGTAAGTATGAAAGGACGCCGCGTAGCGGCGTCCTTTTGCGCTTGTCAAAAAAGTATTTTTGACAAGCGCTCAAACGCGATCCGCTTCGCTGGGTTCTCGTCGCAACAAACTGCGCATTCCTCGC
>CAKTUT010000198.1 GCA_934621665.1 uncultured Oscillospiraceae bacterium
CGTTCGCGCCCGTCTCGATGGCGGCATCGCGCGCGTGCTCCATGATGGGCAGCACGTCGGCCATGCGCTTGGCGTTATGGCGCTGGGCGGCGTAGGCGCAACCGGCGCGATGAACTATCTGATTCTTGGCTTTTGCGGCGGTCTTTGCGTCGGCATGGCCATCCCGCTGGCGCAGACATTCGGCGCGGGCGACTATCGCCGTCTGCGTGTGTATGTCGCAAACTGCGTGTGGCTTGGCATTGCGCTTTCGGTGCTGATGCTCGTCATTACGCTTCCGCTGTGCCGCCCGCTTCTTACCGTCATGGGCACGCAGCCCGAGCAGCTGGAATATGCGTTCGACTACATCTTCATCATTTTCTGCGGTATTCCAGCCATCATTCTCTATAATATGGGCGCGTGCGTGCTGCGTTCGCTTGGCGATAGCAAATCTCCCATCTGGTTTCTGGCGCTGGCGTCGGTGATTAACATCGTGCTCGACTTCCTGTCCATCTATGGACTTCACATGGGCGTTGCCGGTGCGGCCACAGCTACGGTCATCTCGCAGCTGGTGTCAGGACTTTTGTGCGTCTGGTACATCAAGAAGCGCTTCCCCATCCTGCAAATGAGCAAGGAAGAATGGGCGTTCGACCGCGACGCATCGCTGCATCTGCTGTCGATGGGTGTGCCGGTCGGTCTCCAGTGCTCCATCACGGCAATCGGCAGCGTGATTTTGCAGACTGCCGTCAATTCGCTTGGCGCGGTATGCGTCTCTGGCGTTGCCACCTCGGCAAAGATCTACCAGCTGTTTGCCTGCCCCTATGACGCGCTTGGCATGACGGCCACAAACTATGTTGGTCAGAACTTTGGCGCAGGCAAATTTGACCGCATCCGCCGTGGCGTTGGTGCAAGCATGCTGATCGGTCTTGTCTATTGCGTGGTGCACATTCTGCTGATGCAGTTCTGCCTGCAATACGCCATGCTGCTGTTTATGAGTGCAGAGGAAATGCAGCTGGTTCTGCCCTATACGCAGATGATCGCCCGGATTGAGGCCTACAGCGCGCCGCTTCTGCTGGCTGTCAATGTCCTCCGCCTGTCCATCCAGGGCATGGGCTACAGCCGGCTGGCGCTGGTCGCAGGTTTGATGGAGATGATCGCGCGCACGCTGATGGGTGCGTGGGCTGTTCCAAAATTTGGCTTTATTGCCGCGTGCCTTGCAAGTCCGCTTGCATGGCTGCTGGCCGATCTGTTCCTGATTCCGGCGTTCTTCGGATGCCTGCGCGCAAGGGAGGAAAACGCGCAGACTGTGCGCGCCATGCAACAGGCCGACGAAGCCGCAGAGCGGAATTCATAACGTTACAAACCGGACGGCGCGGCTGCGCCGCCCGGTTTGCTGCGCTATTTTCTGTCTTTTCCGGGAAAAATCAAAAAACGAATAATCAGGACTTGAAACGTTCGTTCCTGCGTGTTATACTTCTGTTTTGCTGTCTATGAACTACAAACAAAAGAGGTGCGTATCATGTGCAAGCAAGCGCAGCGCCGGACGCGGGCCATTGAGATGACCACCGGCTCCTTATGGAAAAATATTTTTCTGTTCAGTCTCCCCCTGATGTTTTCGCAGGTGCTGGAGGTGCTGTTTAACCTCAGCGACGTGGCGATCGCCGGTAAATTTGCAGGATATCATGCGCTGGGTTCTGTCGGCTCTACCACGCTGCTGGTCTCGCTGTTTACCGGCTTTCTGATCGGCATGGGCGGCGGCGTCAATGTCACAGCCGCACGCGCCATCGGCGCACGTGACGACACGGAAACCGAGCAGACCGTCCACTCTTCATTTTTGATCTGCGCCATCACAGGCGTCATTATTTTTCTGGTCTGCGGCATTTTTGCCGAGCCGATGCTCCGCCTGCTCAACACCAAGGATGAGCTGATTGACGGCGCGGTGCTGTATCTCAAAATCTACGCACTCGGCATGCCGGCCATGGCCATCTATAACTATGGCAACGGTGTGATGAGCGCTGCGGGCGAAACCACGCGTCCGCTTGTCTATCTGACCATTGCGGGCATTTTGAACGTCTGCCTCAACCTTTTCTTTGTCATTGTCTGCCACATGGCCGCCGAGGGTGTGGCGATTGCCAGCGTCATTGCCCAGTGGCTGTCGGCCATTTTGATCGTGCTGCATCTGCTGCGCCGCAGCGATGCGTGCCATCTTGATTTTCGCAAGCTCCGCTTCCACGCACTCGCGTGCAAGCGCGTACTGATGACTGGCGTTCCCGCCGGATTTCAAAACGCCATTTTTGCCATTGCAAACCTGTTTGTTCAGAGCGGTATTAACTCGTTTGACGCCGTCACGGTTTCCGGTGCTGCCGCTGCGCAAAACGCCGACACGCTGATTTTCAACATGATGGCTGCATTCTGCACCGCCAGCGCCAGCTTTGTCAGCCAGAACTGGGGCGCAGGTCAATATAACCGGATTCTTAAGAGCTACCTCATCAGCACATTTTATTCCTTTATCACCGGTGCAATTTTCGGCGGTGCGCTTTTGCTCTATGGCCGCGGCTTTTTGTCCATCTTTGCAAACGAGCCGAACGTCATTGACGCCGGTATGCAGCGGCTGAAAATTATGGCATTCTCCTATGCCATCTCCGCCTTTATGGACTGTGCCATTGCCGCCTCGCGCGGCATTGCCAAGACCGTTGTGCCGACCATCGTCGTGATTCTTGGCTCGTGTGTGTTCCGCGTCATCTGGGTTTATACGGTTTTCGCCTACTTCAAGACAATTCCGTCACTGTATCTGCTATATATCTTCTCGTGGACAATTACGGCAATCGCCGAAATTCTCTACTTTGCCCATAGCTACCGAAAACTCATGGCATCCATCAAACACCAGGCATAAAAAGGAACCCCCCGGTAAAACCGGGGGTTCTTCATATGCGGGCATAGCCCTATGTTCCTCGCGTGACGCGTCAAA
>CAKTUT010000199.1 GCA_934621665.1 uncultured Oscillospiraceae bacterium
GAGCTTTTGGGCGAACGGCTCTGTCTGCGCGAGGGTATCTGGCATTATGTTGTAGGGGCGGATGCCCCAAGCCGGTGCTTGCCACCGTACTTGTAGGGGCGGACGACTCTGTCCGCCCAAAAGCCTCCCCTGTGTAAGGGGAGGTGGCAAAACCGTAGGTTTTGACGGAGGGGTTGTCGGCATGTACCGGCATGCGGTAATACCGCAGCCGTTGCTTCGCAGACCTGCTTTTTCTGTTGCGCCAGAAAACCAGGCCGCCGGAGGCACGGTTGCGGCGGCTCTGCTAAGAAAATATCCACTTTTCCACAGGCTTCGGCGGTATCAGACGGCCAACACCAATTTTTTCTGTGGATAACCTGTTAATTTTGTGCAAAACTCCATGTTGCAAATTGCATCAAAAACACGTATACTGGCTCTCGGTAAATTTGAGCAAGGGGGTGCCGTCCATGAAACAGTGTCTGAAATGTTTCCACGCGACTGGTGCTTCCGTTTTTATGAATTGCGGTGCTGTTTCAATTTCGATTTTGCGCAATCCGTGTTTGATTTCAGAATTGTGAGAATGGTATTTCCATTTCACAGTTCTTTTTTTATGCACGAATGGCCGCAGCGCCGCCGGGAGAAGAAAGGATAAGAAAAATGGGTAAAAAAAGCATCCCCGAAACCGGCATCTATGATGCCCGGGAGCTTGGCACAGGTCGTATGCTCCTGCTGGGCTTCCAGCACATGTTCGCCATGTTCGGCGCAACCGTCCTCGTTCCGATTCTCACGGGTCTGGACGTCTCCACCACGCTGCTGTTCGCAGGCCTTGGCACGCTGCTGTTCCATCTGATTACCGGCGGTGTTGTTCCCGCGTTCCTCGGCTCGTCGTTCGCATTCCTCGGCGGCTACGCCACCATCGCTCCGCTGCTTGACGGCAATACCCCCAACAAGGAAATGCTTCCCTATGCCTGCTTCGGCGTGGCGTGCGCTGGTCTTGTGTATGTCGTGCTTTCCCTGCTGTTTAAGGCATTCGGCGCAAAGAAAGTCATGCGCTTCTTCCCGCCCATCGTCACCGGTCCGATCATCATTGCCATCGGTCTGAACCTGTCCTCCTCCGCCATCAACAACTGCTCGCAGAACTGGTGGATTGCGCTGGCTGCCATCGTGATCATCGTGGCCGCCAACATCTGGGGCAAGGGCATGGTCAAGATCATCCCCATCCTGCTGGGCGTTATCGGCTCTTATCTGCTGGCGGTTATCGTTGACGCGGACGTCCGCAACAACGTTGTGCAGAACGTGGCAAACGCCAAGTGGTTCGCACTTCCCATCTACAAGGATGAGACCGTGTTTGGTCTGTTCATGAACGGCAACGTTGACAGCGGCAAGCTGCTGACGGCTGTCATCACCATCGTCCCGCTGAGCCTTGCCACCATGGTTGAGCACATCGGCGACATCTCCGCAATCTCCTCCACCTGCAACCGCAATTACATCGAAAATCCCGGCCTGCACCGCACGCTGATGGGCGACGGTCTGGCAACCACCCTTGCGGCGCTCTTCGGCGCACCGGCCAACACCACCTACGGCGAAAACACCGGCGTTCTGGCGCTGAGCAAGATCTATGACCCGCGCGTCATCCGCATCGCGGCAGTTCTGGCCATGCTCTTCTCGTTCAGCCCGAAGTTTGCGGCCATCATCTCCTCCATGCCCGGCGGCACCATCGGCGGCGTCAGCCTGGTGCTCTACGGCATGATCTCGGCCGTCGGCGTGCGCAACGTGGTTGAAAACAAGGTTGACTTCACCAAGTCCCGCAACGTTCTGGTCGCGGCCCTGATCCTGGTTCTGTCCATCGGCATCAGCTACTCCAGCGCCGGCGCGCTGGCACTCGGCCCGATCAGCCTGTCCGGTCTGGCAGTCGGCTCGATCGTGGGTATCGTGCTGAACGCCATCATGCCCGGCAAGGACTATGTCTACGGCGAGGACAAGCAGGGCGACGAGTCCGTCAACTTCATTGTCCAGTAAAAATGTATGAGAATATCCCATCCGGCTTCGCCGGATGGGATATTTGTTTATGTGGGGGATGCTTCGGCGCTGCCAGATGGGATTTTGTGATCAATCCGAGGGCAAAAAGCGCCAGAATTCCAACCCGATTGGTTCGTCGTCATTATCATACGCTTCTTCCGGCGGATTCCATGGCGTTCCATCCGGGAAGTAATACTGACTGCCGTAAAAGGAGTACATAAGCTTATGATAGCCTGTGAGCGTGTCACAGTAGTATTCCGCCCGATCCGGCACGCCGTAATGCTCCCACACCCACTGCTCAACAACGTCAGTGGATGCGCCCGGCAGGCACGTTTCATCATAGGGCGGCACGCCGCCGTCGTCCACGTAGTCTGGGTGCTTTGCCCGGTAGCTGACCATCCATGAGGCGCGCGTTTCTTCTGAGAACGATCTCCACAGCTCTGTCCAGTAGTCCTCCTTGTGTTCCTCGCGCAGCTGTGCCATCGCTGGTGTTTTCCAGCCAATGTAGATCTCGTGGGTGGTTCTGCCGTTGCGGGAGAATTTGGCCGGGAATGCCGGAATGTCGGGTACGACCGCTTCCAGCTTCATTTCCGGCTCATACAGGCGATATAGCGTGTAATTGTCCTCTGCAAGCTTTTCCAGAAAGAATACAATGTTCGCGCCGCAGCTGATGGAGAGAAGTGAATGCTCGGTCTGGAACACCTGCTCGCTCGTTTTCTCCCGCAGGTTCACACGCATCAGGCTTTTTCCATCTACTGAGATATAGAACACGCTGGAGTTTGTGCGGCCAAATTCCGCTTCTGCATGACCGTAGAGTCCAAGCCTCTTTTCCACATTGTCCGCCAGCTTCCACACGCCTTGCAGCTTTCCTTTGTGCGTGGATGTGGCGGTGTAGAGATACAGTGCATCGT
>CAKTUT010000200.1 GCA_934621665.1 uncultured Oscillospiraceae bacterium
GGTGGAGATAAGCGGGATCGAACCGCTGACCTCATGACTGCCAGTCATGCGCTCTCCCAGCTGAGCTATACCCCCATATGATACGCCTTGCGGCGCTTTGTGCTACTGGATTCTCACACGATGGCGGCACAGAACACTCTGTATGCCTCCAGTCTGGCACGCCTCCATCGGCTTCATTATTTTAGCAGATGATGCGCAAAAATGCAAGTCTTTTCTTTTGGAAATTGCTCCAAATTTTTAAAAAGTTATCTTCTGCCGCATTTCCCTGTCTATGCACCCCCGACGGACAAGCCGCCGGGGGAAACTGCGCTTTTGTTTTGCCGCAGCGTCAGCAGGTCAACTCAAACTGCCTCGCAGACAGCCATGCCGGTCAGTTTACAAAGTACAAATAGAAGTTGTAAATCGCACTGACCACATAATAGCGGCTCATCTCGGAATTTGCATTGGCATAGACAGAGTCCAGCGTGCCGCTGCCGCGCATAATGGCGTTCTTATAGCACCAGTACATGGCCATCAGTTCCTCGCCGTAGAGGTTCGGGTACTTGTCGGCGTAGCTTAGCGCGTCCGCCACATCAATGTCCACATTATAGCCCTGCAGCTTCGCGTAGCGATAGAGCGTCACAGCCGCGTTGCGGCGCTTGAGCGTGGTAAACGAATCGAGATACCACAGATACGGACTCATACAGCCGTTCTCCCGCGCCCAATAGACAGCCTTGGTGTATTTGCCGCTGAGGAAGCGGTCAGAACCGACCCACACCGACACCACGTCACCCACATCCGGCGAACCGGAAATCCGGTAGAGCACGTCAAACAGCTCCGCGTCGGTGCACGGCACGTCAAAGCCGAACTTACTTTCGGAAATCGGATCCATATAACCGTTGTCATACACATAGTCCAGCGCGGCCAGCGTCAGCGTCTCGGGGATATCTGTGAACGGATACTGGCGAATACCGGAATTGGCAGGCGCTTTGTCCTCGTCCTTGATCTCCTCTACCACCTGCTCCTCGTCCACCAGATTCTGATTCTCGCCGTAGTTGTGCACGGCGTGCAGATAGTAGTCGCTGTTCAAAATGTCAATAGAAAGCTGGAATTCCAGCGCAATCTGCTTTTGCAGCGCTTCCACGCGCGCGGCAAGCTCCGGCGTTTCTGGGACGAAATACTGAACCTCGCCGGTGGAGGTGTCGAACGAAAAATCACTTGTGATAAAGCTCTGATCCGACAACACCGCCACATTCGACGCCTGCGGCGAGAGAATGTCGCGTCCCATCATCAGCCGTGAGTCATACTGAAGCCCGAACAGGTTCAGAAGCGTCGGCAGAATATCCACGGTGCTGCAGTACGTGTCGATGACCTCGTTATAGCCCGGAATATAGCAGATAAAGCTGTTCTTGAATTTGCCGAACGTGGTCTCCACTTCGCGGCCGGCCAGTTCGTTGTACTCCTCCGCTGTCAGTCCGTAGGGATAATGATCGTTCGTCAGGACGATGCACGTCTTGTCTGCGATACCAGCCTGTTCCAACCGGTCAAGCAGCGCCTCCAGCGCAAACTCCAGCTCCAGATTGCAGGCAATGTAGCACTTGACGGTGTCGGAATAGGGCAGATTCTCAACATAGGCGCGGTTCTTGGCGCTCATGGGATTGTCCCAGTCATACTGATAGTGACCGCTGAACGTCATATAATACGCGCAGAAGCGCTCGCCGCTGTCGATATAGTCGTCAACCGAGGCATTGATCATGTCAAGATCAGACGACGGCCAGCTCAGCTCAATGTCCAGTCCGTCGGTAGCGGATTTGAACGTATAGCCCATATTCGGATGCGTCACGTTGCGGGAATAATACTCGCCGGTATAGTTGTGATACGCCCACGTCTCCGCGCCCACGGTTTTCATGGCATTGCCGATGCAGAACGGCAGATAGTTCTTCTGCGAGGCATAGAAGCTGGCCGTGGATTTGCTGCGGGACAGGTCGGGATACAGCCCCATGCAGAGCGTATATTCGCCGTTTGTGGTGTTTGAGCCGAACGAACCATAGTAATTTTCAAAAATCAGGCCGCCGTGCGTCAGCTTGTAGAGCGCGGGCGTGAGATTCTCGTCGATGAACTCCGGCGAGAACGACTCGGCACAGAACATAATCAGGTTGTAATCCGACAGCATCCCGGTGTATTCGTTCTTTTCCGTCGGCTCTACAGTCTTGAAGTAGGCATCGAGCTTTTGATACGTCTCATTGCCGGTAGCCGCCGCCAGCGCGTCAAAGTCGATGTTCATCATGTTGAACTTGTCGTATTCCGACTCCACAATCTCCACCGGCTCAGCAGACTCGGGGTACTCAACCGTGGGCTGCTCCGCCTGCTCGACCGGAAGCAGCAGATGCTGCGCCTCCACGCGCGTGGTGGCAATCAAGCCGATGTTCTTGACGCTGATTTCCGTGGCAGTATTGGCATTGGTATATAGCTGCCACACAGAAAACGCACCGGTGTCATTTGCGCGCATAATGCCCACTGCACCAAAATGCATCGCCACGGCAAGGACGAGCGCGCCAAGCGGGAAATACCAGCTCAGGCGCTGATACCGGAGCTTTTTGCGGCAAACCAGCACAATAACAATCGGAAACGGCAGCAGCAGGACAAGAATCTTCCAAAGCACTTTCCAGATGCCATAGAGCATCTGATACCAGAAGTTCACAATGGCTGTTGCTCCGAACGAGACCTGCCAAAGCGACATGAACTCGCCAAAGATGGAGTTATAGACAAACTGCACCTCAAAAAACAGTACCAGCAGCCCCGTCAGCACACAGGCAATCACGCCGTTTGCCTTTTGTGGGAACAGCGAGCAGATCGTAAAAATCACAAAGCCCGCTGCCAGCGCAAACAAAATCGGGTACACGATTCGCGCCGTCAG